>RFMS01000002.1 GCA_009927575.1 Actinomycetota bacterium | reverse complement strand
AAGATTACTTGATTATCTGACCGCTCCCTCCTTTCACATGTCAGATCAAAAAGTTATTCTCGCCTGTATGGACTGGCAAGAGATTTTATTCTCTGAACATTTTCGTGTTTTCTGCACAGCGCTTGCGATTCCTCTTGCCTATTTGAAAGGCCGACGAATCATCCTTTGGAGCATTATCACTTACATGTTTTCATTTCTTGGACTCGCCATTCTTCTATTACGTGCGAAGCTTCCCAAAAAAAATTATCCACTATGGGAAACCGTGAAGTTCAGAGTAAAGGAACACCAAACCGCCAAAAGATTAGAAAATTAGAAACTCCAGAAGATTTTCTGAAGGGATAATAAATGTCTTTACGATTCCGTCGCTCAATGAAACTTATACCAGGAGTCCGACTTAATTTTAATAAGGATTCGATTGGAATGTCGCTAGGCGTTCCAGGCGCTCGTTACACCATGAACTCTAAAGGTCGAAAAACTTTTACAACTGGAATTCCGGGTACCGGAATATATAACGTGGAAACTATTAGCCATAGCCGCCGCACAAGTTATGGTGAACATTCAGTTGAAGCAGATGAATACACAGAACCAATGCCTAAACCAACATTAATATCAAGTAAATCTGAAAAAGTTTTTTACAAGCTAATTGAAGATCTATTTATCAATCAAAATCTTAAACAAACTATGGAAATTATTGATCGAATAAAATCAATTCGCGAGAGTTTTCCTGAACTTAAATTACCATTGGAGCTGCTGGCTTTTATCTACGCTGTACAAAATGACGATTATGATGAAAAAGCATCGATATGGATTCGAAAATTTGGCCAAATCGAGATCAACTTTTTAAAGATCCAATTGTTGAGAAATATTTCGGATTCATAATGCCTAAAACCCAAATTACACAAGGAATTTCTTCAGATGAACCTTTCAATGCGCAAGCCCTCGGATACATCTATGCAGAAGTTCTCCAAACAGAAAAAAAATATAAACAAGCCCTCGAAGTTCTTCATGAAATAAATCCTGATCAAATTACTGCAATATCGATAGCAGATGTTGAATTAATCATGGGAGACTTCGACGCAGCAATTGAAACGACCGAAGACATAGAAAATGAAGATGATGCAACCGCGATGCTCCTTGTATTGCGGGGAATTGCATTTCGTGAGAAAGGCTTGTATGAAGCCTCACTTGAATGCTTTAAACGATCACTCAAACAGAAAGACCGTAAAGAAGAGTTACTACACCGTGCTCTATTTGAACGTTCCGAAACCTATATACGGATGAATCGGAGAGCAATGGCCAGAAAGGATCTCGAGAAAATTCTTGTCGACGAGCCAAATTATCCCGAAGTTAGAGAAAAATTGAAATCTATCACTTCTTCAGTAAATTAATTCCATAGAAAATTGCAAAGCCAAAACCAATTGCAGCGTACACATAGCTAAACCAAGTCAATTTCACGGGAATCATCAACGTTAAAATGCCCAATA
>RFMS01000141.1 GCA_009927575.1 Actinomycetota bacterium | reverse complement strand
AGAATGGTTAATTAGCAATCTGCCGAACCCGAATTCACATAAAGTATGGATGAGTAGAGGTACAAAAGGGCTTGATTCACAATATGAAGCTACTCAGAAATATGCAGATGAATTGATGGTGAGAAAATCTTACCGAATAGGAAAAGATTTCGAAAGCAAAATTTATTCTCGCACTGGTCATAACGAGAAATCATGGGCTAGCTATCTCGATCAAGTCTTTGATTTTTGGCTACGCGCTATTTAATGGTAAAGGTACGAATTTCGGACGTTACTTCTTGACCGTTCTTATTTACCACTGCCTTGAATTCAACTATTCCTTTCATGAATAAATTCTTGTTGGGATAAACCCTAAAAATATTGGCATCTGGAGGGTTATTTGAATAAGTCGACGAATCATCCATACCTAATAGAACCCAGGATTTACCCTTATTTCTATAGTAGAAACTCACATTTGCAAAATCCGATCCGACGATTCTTGCATCGAGTCGTAATTGACTCGAGTTCAACTCATCTATTTTAATTGGCGAAAGTGATATCGAAGCTACTGCATCTACATTTCTTTCGTTTGGCTCAAAAATCGCCCAAGAGAGACCCGGAATAGTCATTGTAACTGACTTTCCATTTGCTTGTAAGTCTCCAGAACCTAATACTTTTTTCCAAGTTGAAGTAGTGCCGACATTAAAATCAACTATAGCTTCATCACTATTGATATTGGTGACAACCAAAAATTCTTTTTGATTAGCTTGGCTAAATCTGCTGAATGCAAAGACTCCTGCTTTGGCATAACGAATTTTTTGACTTCCTGTTACGAAGTTATCATTAACTTTCCGTAATGACGTAAGAGCTTTAATGGTTTCTTGAATTGGATTAGCAGTAGAAAATGAGTCTTTAGTTCCAATTGGATCTTGCCCAATTCGCTTTTGAGTCTGCCAAGATGATACTTGAGTTGAAAAAAGATCTTGGCGAGCCTCTTTGTCGCTCCCTCCCATCAGACCAAACTCATCGCCGTAATAAACGATTGGGCTTCCTCGTAAAGTGAAAAGTAGAACATGCGCAATTTGATCTTTTTTCAAAGATTGCACTTCCCCACTTTGTAGACCGATAAACGATGCGACTCGTCCCATATCATGATTACCTAAAAACGTTCCCATGTGTTTTGGATCATTGCCTGCGGTGATGTATTGATCATCATCATTAAATAGATTGGCTAACGGAAACGCGGTTTTTTGAGTGATGTAATTAATGACTCGATCTTGAAACGCAAAATCTAATAATTCATTGTAATTCGCGTTCTTTATCCAGTAGGACAAATTTCCCGTGTCAGTGTCATAAACCTCGCCCCACATCGGAAAATATGAAACGCCATTTTCTAAAGCCGCTTTGCGCATCGCCGGTAAGAATTTATTCCAAAAAGCTTCATTCACATGTCGGGCTGTATCAATTCTGAAGCCATCAATCTTCGTATTTTTGATCCAATTCGTGTATGTGGTAATCATTCCTGAGACAACTTCTGGCTTCTCCGTGAAAACATCGTCAAGGCCCATGAAATCGCCGAAAAGACTAGATTCTCCTGCAAATGTGGAGTCACCTCGATTATGGTAATTCAGCACGTTATTCAGCCAGCTGGGACTTTTTATGGCTCTATTGGCTGCATATATAAAAGGCGTTTTTCCAAAAGATTTGTTAGCACTCAATTGAGGAAATTTAGAACTTCCTGCTACAGATGAAACATTAAATATTTTTCCAGTCGCACTCCGGTAGGGCTTTTCCCCAATGCTCACATATGTGTTTCCTTCTTGATACTGAACTACGTCAGCAGTGTGATTGATAACGATATCCAGAATTACTTTCAAACCAACCTTATGGGCATCGTCAACAAAATTTTTAAAATCCATCATCGTTCCTAGATGCGGATCTACTTGATCGAAACCTGCACCCCAATATCCGTGATAAGCCGCGCTTCCACCATCAGGTGAAACGGCAATTTGTCGCGCAATTGGAGAAATCCAAATTGCTGTAAATCCTAGAGATTTAATATAAGGAATTTTTTCCTGAATTCCTTTGAGATCACCACCATGATAGAAACCAACATCGGATGGATTAAAGCCACTTATCTTTGCATTGTTTCCTAGCCCACCCACGTCATTAGAGGTATCACCGTTTGCAAACCTATCCAGCATCACGAAATAGACCATATTTCCACCAGTTTCTAGTGGTTCAGCGCGGCTGGAACTAATCAACCCACATAAAGAAAATATGGTTACTGCAACAGCAAGTAACTTCTTCACAATAAATATCTATCCTTTAACAGAACCTGCGGATAAGCCTTCAACAATATATCTTTGAAGGAATTGGAAGAGAATTATTACTGGTAAGGCGGTTAAAAGTGCGCCGGCCGCAAATGGTCCCCATTGTTGTTCATATTGTCCACTAATAAATGCCTGTAATCCAACTGCAAGTGTGTATTTATCAGTGGTCTGTAAAAACAAACTTGCAAGCACGAAATCATTAAGAAGCCCTATGAATGAAAGTAACATAACAACTGCGAGCATAGGTGTAGCGAGCGGAAGGATAATTTTGGTGAAAGTCTGTCCTGCTGTAGCGCCATCTACTTTTGCCGCTTCATCGAGTTCTTTTGGAATAGTGTCGAAAAAACCTTTAAGCAAATAGGTGTTGTAGCCCATCGCGCCACCCAGGTATACCAATATCAAACCAATCGCAGAGCCAGTACCTATTGCAGGGAATACTAAATGGACCTTATACATCAATATGTATATCGCAACTATCGAAAGAAGTTGAGGAAACATTTGTAGTACTAAAAGTCCAACAAGTGATACTCGACGACCTTTAAATCTAAATCTGCTAAATGCATAAGCCGCAAAAGTCGCTATTGAGACTTGCAATATGGCTGCGCTCGTACACACTATCAAAGAATTCCTATACCATTTTAAGAACGGAACATTCTCATCAGTGAATAACACTTTAAAATTATCGAGAACAAATACATGTGGAATAACCGATTGAGTTGTTAATCCAGCGGGTCCAAAAGCAGCGCCAATCACCCAAATCACTGGCATGAGAGAGAATATTAAAGCGATAGAGGCAACTAAGTAGCGCCACCATACTTTATCTCGATTTCTTTTTTTCATCATCATCTCAATTCAAGTTCTCGAGCGCTTTTGTTCTCTTAAACGACAATGCAGAAACAGATGCCACGATAAAAAATATGATGATTGAAATTGCGGTTGCAAGACCATATTGAGCGCCTTTTCCTGAAGAAAATGCGAGCTTATAGGTGTAACTAATTAATATGTCGGTTGCGCCAGCTACATCTGAATCATTTTGGGCAGGTCCGCCACCGGTAAGAAGATAAATTCCACCAAAATTATTGAAGTTGTAAGCAAATGATCCGATTAAAAGTGGTGCCATGGTGACAAGCAACAATGGCAATTTAATTCGCGAGAAAACAACTTTATTACTTGCCCCATCCATTTGTGCTGCCTCTGAGAGTTCGGCAGGAATCGATTGCAATGCGCCAGTAGAGACTAAAAACATATATGGGAAACCGAGCCAAAGATTAACTAAAAGCGTTGAAACTTTTGCCCAGGTTGCATCAAAAAGCCATGGTATGTGTGTGCCTAGCGCTCTATTCATCAGCCCGTAATCATCATTGAGTAAACCTGCCCAAACAAGAATTGAAAGAAAACCGGGAATCGCGTAAGGAATAATTAATAGCGATCGCCATACCCGTTGGCCTTTAACGCGTGAATTATTCAGAGTCAACGCAAGAGTTAAACCCAAAATGAAAGTTGTAAGTACTGAGAGGATTGCATATGCGAATGTCCAGATTAAGACTCTAAAAAATGGTCCACGTATCCGCTCATTTGAAACTACATCAGTAAAATTAGTAAAGCCAACCCAGATTTTCCAGCCTGGCTCCATTCGGGTGCCATCTAAGTAATAAAAATTTCCACCTTTCTCTTTAAGAGATTCACCAGATGCGACATCGATCAATTGATTCTTCTCTGCATCGAATTTGATTAGCGACCGATTTTCAATAGCAGTTGTAAATGAGTCTGCTTGTAAGAAATTGCCATTCGCTAAAGGAATTTGAAGCGCAGTTAGCCATTTTTGGATATCCGGAGTTTTTAATTCTTCATTCGAAAATTGAACCCAGCCATCTGGTATCGCGGAATTATTTGAAGATTTAACACCTTTTTCATCTCCAATAATAGAATCACCGCCATTGGCCGGCGTTAAGAAAAGTGCTTTTCTCTCTCCTAAATGAATTGCTATAAATGAATATTGATCACCATTTTCTACTGGCTCTACGTTTTGTTTCAAAAGTCCGTCAATTGCTTCCTCGCGTGAGACTGAATGCCCAGTTGAATAATTTGTAAAAGCGGTGACAGCCGTGTACATCACAGGATAGATTTGAAAAATAATGAGAAAGATGGTTCCTGGAATCAACCATTTTGAAGCGTTGGTACGCGGAGAAAAATATATAAAGTCAATTAAGAATGTTGCAAACAAGAGAATTATTAAAGGAGCCCAATTTTCAATGGTAAATAGCGTGTAAGCAGCCCATAGTGAAGTTGCATTTACTGCAGAAAGGAACAGCAGGCGCATTGTGATGCTTTTGAGATTCACTTTGGCCTCCAATTCATTAAGTCATATGGCGCATACCTTTCGATATGCGCCATATTTTTAGTTCGAGCTAATCGAATTACTCGATCTGATCTCGCATCGACTTTGCAGCAGCCTTAAATGCGGCGGCGGCAGTTGATTGTCCGGAAGTCGCTTTTACCCAAGCGCCACCCACTGCTCCCCACATGACATTGTTTGCGGCAACAGTTGGCATTGGGATTGAGCCAGCTCCAGCAATACCAAACGCAGCAATGTCTTTATCGGTGAACTGCTTTTGTGCTGAAGTGTTTGCAGGAGAGCGAAGCGCGACTTTCGAGATTGAAAGTTGTGCGTTCACTGTCGCAAGGTCTTGGAGTGCAGCCTTAGTTTCAAGCGCAACACCATGTGTTGTTGCAAATGTCGTCATCATTGCACCTTGTACGCCTGAGTATGGAACTGGCTTGAAGCCAGGAACAATCACAGGTAGCGCGGAGATTCGGTATGAGACACCTGACTTACGAATATCGTCAAGGAACCAAGGTCCTGTGATGTAGAACGGTGCATTTCCCGAGGTGAATGCAGAGCGAGCAACATCCCAAGTAACTGATGCCTTGATTAGTCCTTCTTTGTACCACTTATCGATCATCGAAGAGTTCTTGATGAACTTTGCGTTATCGACACCAACATCGTAAACATTCCACTTGCCTGGGGTGCCACCAAATACGTAGCCTCCAAGTCCAGTCAGGAATGGGAACATGTGATAAGCATCGCCACCAGTACCTTGCTGTACAGCAAGAGGTACGAAGTTTGCATTTGAAGCATTTGCTTTCTTTAACTTGAGTGCAATTGCTTCCAATTCAGCAAAAGTTTTTGGTGCTTTTGGCACAAGCTTGGTATTGGTGATCAGAGCGATGTTCTCAGTTTGTAGTGGAACACCGTAAAGCTTGGTGCCGAGCGTGAAAGCAGCCAAGGTATTGGCATCAAACTCTTTAGTATTTGAAAGAGTAATTGCTTCGATTTTATTATCAGCGCGATACTTACCAATGGTGTCGTGTGCATTGATAATAATGTCTGGTGCATCTGCATCCTGGACTTTGTCGAAGTCGCCCATGTTGGTTTTGGCAACAACTTTGACAGTTACGCCTGATCGAGCTGAATAGTCAGCAGCCCAAGCTGTGTAGGACGGAGCTTTTTCATTTCCCGCCCAAATTGTTATGGTGCTCGCTGCATGTGCACTTACTGCTAATAGTGCAGATGACGCGAGAGTAACGCTGGCAAGCATGCTCACTATGCCGAGACGCTTTTTATTCATTTACTTTTCCTCCATGGATAAAAGTCCTCGCCGAGAGCGAGTACGTGGCTAATTCCATATCTAGGTAGTTAAGTAGTCAAACGATTAAGTGGAGTGATTTACTTAAAATTCAGCTGGTTACGGGATTGTTATAAACCTCTGTAAAAGCTCGGGACTTTTACAGGAGTTAGTTGTGAACTCCAGCGACTGATGAGTCCCAGCCCTTAACCTCTTCCGCCTTTCGTGGCCCTTTGCCGATATAACGAGCAGAAGGACGTACGAGGCGACCGGTGCGCTTCTGTTCAAGAATGTGCGCGCTCCATCCGGCGGTACGAGCTGATGTAAACATCGATGTAAAGAGATTCGAAGGAACTTGCGCAAAATCAAGCACGATTGCGGCCCAGAATTCCACGTTAGTTTCGAGAACGCGTTCTGGATGACGTTCGTGCAACTCAGCAAGCGCTGCCTTCTCAAGTTCAAGTGCAACTTGGTAACGCGGTGCACCTAATTCCAATGCGGTGCGACGAAGTGTGCGTGCACGTGGATCTTCCGCGCGATACACGCGATGACCGAAGCCCATCAAACGTTCGCCACGATCCATCAAATCTTTTACATACTTACGAGCATCGCCCATTTTCTCAACGCCTTCAATCATGTGAAGTACTCGAGATGGTGCACCACCATGTAGTGGACCAGACATTGCACCGACTGCACCTGACATTGATGCTGCAACATCTGCACCAGTTGATGCAATAACGCGCGCAGTAAATGTTGAAGCGTTCATTCCATGTTCTGCAGCGGAGACAAAATAGGCATCAATTGCGCGAACATGTTTTGGATCTGGTTCACCGCGCCAACGAATCATCATACGTTCAACAACAGTATGCGCTTTATCAATTTCACTTTGCGGAACAACCGGCAAATCACCGCGCGCAGATTGCGCAACAAATGAAAGTGCCATTACCGAAACGCGTGCTAAATCTTTTCGTGCTTGTTCATCTGAAATATCAAGAAGTGGTTTTAACCCCCACGCTGGTGCGAGCATTGCAATTGCAGATTGCACATCGACGCGAACATCGCCTGTATGAATTGGTAGTGGATACGGTTCAGCTGGCGGCAAGCCTGGATTGAATTCATCATCAACGAGCAGACCCCATACATTTCCGAATGAGACTCGACCAACGAGATCTTCGATATCGACGCCGCGATAACGGAGCGCGCTACCTTCTTTATCTGGTTCAGCGATCTCTGATTCAAACGCAACAACACCTTCAAGACCGGGTTTGAAATCGTCTGCCACTTTTAGCCTTTCGTCGCTGATCCCATGGGATCTCCTTGCGCCGTATTCTGCCCCTTGGCAGGTAATCGGTAAAACCAGATGGCAAGAGATGCCCCTAAACTGAAAGTGACGTTAGATACATACATGGATGAGAAGCTTTCAAAAAACCCAGAATCCATTGATCGCGTCATCATCAATCGAGACGCAATATCGGCGATGCGACGCTCATATGGCGATGCCGGTTTATCTGAAGAAGATGTCGCACACGATCCGATTGAACAATTCACGCGCTGGCTTAAAGATGCCGCGGAGAACTCGATGGTCGTCGAGGCAAATGGCATGGTTCTCTCCACGGTCGTCGATAACCAGCCGATGTCTCGGAGCGTTCTTCTCAAAGATGTATCACCTCGAGGATTTACCTTCTTTACAAATTACGAATCACAAAAAGGTACTGCGCTGGAAATCAATCCCAACGTTTCACTCCTCTTTCCTTGGTATCCGATGGAGCGCCAAGTAATTATCCGAGGTGTGGCTTCGAAAATTTCACGAAGTGAGAGTGAGGCATATTTCGCAACTCGGCCTTGGTCTTCGCAAATTGGCGCTTGGGCTAGTTCGCAATCCCGACCACTCGATTCTCGAGAAACTCTGGAAGAACGCTATGCAGAATTCGCCGCAAAATATCCGGAGCCGAAAAATTCTGAGGCAAGTGCCGTTCCGATTCCGCCGTATTGGGGCGGCTACCTCGTCACACCGACTAGTATTGAATTCTGGCAAGGTCGCTACTCTCGATTACATGATCGATTGCGGTACACCAGAGATAGCAATGGCGCTAACTGGAAACTAGAACGTTTCTATCCTTGATGTCATCTACAACTTATCAGGAGTGAATATTTCATGAGTTCGACGAGTGCAGCGATTACGATCCCATCAGAGTTAAAACCGCGCGATGGTCGATTTGGTTGTGGCCCGTCAAAGATTCGCCCTGAAGCTCTTGCTGCACTCGGTGCGAGCGGCTCATCCGTTCTTGGAACGTCACATCGCCAAAAACCTGTAAAGAACGTGGTGAACCGGGTACGAACTGGTCTTTCTTCACTTTTTACTCTCCCTGACGGCTATGAAGTAGTTCTGGGAAATGGCGGATCTACTGCGTTTTGGGATATCGCAACGCTGGGATTAATTGAGAAGAAATCGCAACACTTATCGTTCGGTGAGTTCTCATCAAAATTTGCATCTGCTGCAAAAGAAGCACCATTTCTTGATGATCCAACAATTATTAAATCTGAACCTGGTTCACATCCACTTCCAATCGCTGAAGCAGGCGTCGATGTCTATGCGCTAACGCATAATGAAACGTCAACCGGAGTTGCAATGCCCATTCGTCGCCCACTCGGGACAAGTTCGCAAGGAGCTGACGGCTCACTTGTGTTAGTAGATGCGACAAGTGCGGCGGGTGGAATTGATGTATCCGCAAAAGAATTTGATACCTATTACTTCGCACCACAAAAATCTTTCGCATCAGATGGCGGGCTATGGATCGCGCTGATGAGTCCTGCAGCGCTCGAGCGCGCCGCAAAGATTCGCGCAACTAATCGTTGGATTCCAGCATTCTTTGATCTCACAATTGCGATCGAAAATAGCAAACTTGATCAAACCTACAACACACCTGCTGTGGCTACTTTGATGTTACTTGCTGAACAAATTGAGTGGATGAACTCAAATGGTGGATTGAGTTTTGCAAGTGGTCGCAGTAATGAATCAGCGAAGATCATGTATGACTGGGCAGAAAAGACTTCATACACCACACCATTTGTGACCGATCCGGCAATGCGATCCTCAGTTGTCGCTACGATCAATTTCGATGACGCTATCGATGCGTTAGAAGTAGCGAAAACACTGCGCGCAAATGGCATCGTTGATACTGAGCCGTATCGCAAACTAGGAAAGAACCAACTTCGCGTTGGCATGTTTCCCGCGATTGATCCTGCAGATGTGCACGCACTTACTCAATGCATTGAATTCGTTGTCTCTGCGATGAGCAAGTAATCGAGATTATCAATTGACTAAAACTTTTAAACACGATTCGGTTTTCTGGATCGTCAGTTTGCAAGGCGCTGTCTTTGGCTTTTTTATGGGCGGATTTGGCCCCTCTCAACCACTCTTACAACAGGCGCAAGGAACATCAGGTGCTGTTGCCGGTCTTCACGGAACAGCGTTAGGTGTCTCTTCTTTAATCGCAGGTTTAATTAATTCGAGATTAGTTCATCGATTTGGTCGAGTAGGAACTTCGTGGTTAGGCATGGTGATCTTCTTTATTGGTGGTCTGACGTATGCACTTGCACCATCACCATATGTTTCGATTCCGCATCATTCCTCATTGGAATTGGCGTCTCCGCAATGATTAACTCAATGACCGCGCTCCTTGCGGTGCATTACGGTCCACACGCTGGTCGTGCAACAAGCCAATCAAATGGCATTAATTCGCTCTCGAGTATGAGTGGAACGTTTTTCGTCGGTCTGCTTGCAACCGCTTCGCTTGATTGGCGACTTGGTCTCTTACTGCCAATTCCATGTGGAATTGCGCTCTATTTTCTTTACCGACATAAAGTCACTGACGAAGAAGTTCGTGAAGATGTTCGACAAAGTGGAAAACTTGGGAAGAAGTTTTGGATCGGCTGGCTGGGATTAACCGCATGTATCTCAACGGAATTTGCAACTGGTTTCTGGGCGGCATCGCTACTGACAAATCGCACAGGACTGAGTACCGCAGTCGCAACTACCGCAGTTCTGGCATTTAGTTCTGGAATGGCAGTAGGGCGTTGGTTTAGTCCGATCGTGCTCGCTAAATTCGATTTAGATCACCGTTTACTTCTTTAATAACGATTCAACTTTTCGGATTTATTCTTTTCTGGTCTTCCCACCAAACATATTTAGCAATTCTCGGACTTCATATTGTTGGGTTAGGTGTCTC
>RFMS01000068.1 GCA_009927575.1 Actinomycetota bacterium | reverse complement strand
TATGAAAGGTCGCGCATTAATGTCGCGCGAAGATTGGAAACGATCGTGGAAGCCATGGTTGCGTGGCACCGCAATTGGTTTTCCATTAGGAATTATTCCAGCTGGTGGATCTGAAGTTCCTACATTTCTTAGCTATTCAGTGGAGCAGAAACTTTCGAAACATCCAGAAGAATTTGGTAAAGGTGCGATTGAAGGCGTAGCTGGACCTGAAGCAGCAAATAATGCAAACGCCGCAGGCGCACTTGTCCCATTGCTGGCACTTGGACTTCCAACCTCTGCAACTGCCGCCGTTATTTTGGTTGCTTTTCAAACGTATCAAATTCAGGCTGGACCACTTCTCTTTACGACCGCACCAGACTTAATTTGGACGTTGATAGCGAGCCTTTTCATCGGAAATACTTTGTTACTTGTTTTGAATTTACCGCTTGTCCGAGTGTGGGTAAAACTTCTTCATGTACCTCGGCCATATCTCTTCGCAGGAATTGTTTCTTTTGCCTTGCTAGGCGCATATGCATTAAATGGAAATATCTTTGATTTGCAAGTTGCCAATAGTTATAGGAATTCTCGGTTTTCTTTTCAGGCGTTATGGAATGCCAATCACGCCACTGATTCTTGGATTAATTCTTGGACCTAATCTTGAGTTGCAATTCCGTCGCGCGTTGCAAATTAGCGCAGGTGATTATGGAACGTTGATCGAGACGCCGCTTTCAAAAGTCCTCTATCTTGCTCTCGTGATTGTTTTAGTTGCGCCGACCACAGTGAAAATAATTAAAAAGTTCCGTAGCCGCTCTGTAAAGTAAAGTTGTGCGATCAGTTCATCGCTGGTTACTAATCACGCTCTTCAATTCAGCCGCTCTGCAAGCAAGTATTTATGTTGTTCGACCAATGATCACTTATAAAGCGCTAGAACTAAATGGCACTGGTAAGACAGTGGGATTACTCGGCGCACTGTATGCAATTTTGCCAGTTCTCGTGGCGGTGTCCTTCGGCAAAATTGTGAGCCGAATAGGTGAGCGATCTTTTCTTATTGTGGGAAGTATTGGAGTTCTCTCGTCTAGTTTCTTGCTTTCCCAATCGAATTCTCTTTTCACGCTTGGAGTGCTCACTGCAATTGCTGGAGTTTCGCATTTAGCAGTGATGGTTGGTGGCCAAACGATGATGGCAAACCGTTCTACGCGTGAAACGTATGATCGAGATTTTGGCTATTACACATTTAGCGCATCATTTGGCCAGATGTTTGGTCCTTTATTGGGAGGTCTGGTTGCCGGATCTAACGGCGTCTTACCTCGCTCAACCTCACATGCATTTATCTTGGCAACAGCAATTGCATTTATTGGTTTACTACCGATTCTTTTTACTCGCTCACTTGATGTATCGATTAAGGATGTCATCAAAGAAAGTGGACAAAAGATTCGAGTATCAGAAGTTATGAAGCACCGAGGGATGAAAGAGGCAATGTTTACATCTTTAGTTATCTCTACAACTATCGATATTCTGACTATTTTTATTCCGCTCTTAGGAACAGAACTTCGGATTACACCAGTGACGGTCGGAGTGATACTTGGAGTCAGATCAGCAGCATCAATGTTAAGTAGATTATTTCTTGGCCAATTGAGTCAGCGATTTGGATCTCGTTCTACGCTGATTACTTCAACAACAATTGCAACATTTGCATTAGTGGCTATGTACTTTAGTAAGAGCGCGTTTTTACTCGGGCTTGTAATTTTTGTTGTGGGATTTACTTTGGGCATCGGTCAACCATTGACGATGGCTTGGGTATCTAAAATTTCAGAGCCGCGAGAGCGAGCGATGGCGATAACACTTCGTTTGACTGGAAACAGAGTGGGGCAGTTTGGTCTACCCATTGCGGCGGGGGTCGTTGCGAGCTCGCTTGGGGTGGGTTCGCTATTTCTTGGTTTGGCTGGACTTGTGGGCATCACGGCGAGCATTTGCCGAAAAAATTACCGCTAAACGTTATCTAATTGTTACCCGTGGGTAGTTGAGTCACTAATAACCCGCTCTACGTTGGGCTCACTCCATCCGGCCGGGTGGGGTTGATCTCTTCGGTTCATTGGGAACTCGAAGAAAAGAAAAGGAATGTCATGACAGAAGAAAAAGCAGGCATTTCCCGCCGCTCTGTACTTAAGGGTGCAGCGCTCGGCGGTGTAGGTCTTGCAGGTGGTTCTGCACTTCTCGCAAGTTGCGGAAAGAAGAAAGTCACTGGCGATATCCATTACACCATTCGCGGAAACCTCAGCGATGCAGGTGCAAAGATCAATATCGCAGTTAATGATGCGTACACAAAGAAACTGGAAATAAAGTTATCTCACAAGCAGTGAACTCAGATGACTTCCAGAATAACTTCGTACAAATCATGCAAGGAACTCCAGATGATGCATTTGGCTGGATGGCTGGATGGCGTACCAATGCACGTGCAGATGCAGGACTTCTTGCAGATGTCTCTGACCAAGTAAAAGCTCTTGGTAGCTCACTCTCTGCGGCAGCGATTCAAGGTGCGACAAACCCAGCTGATGGAAAGCAATACATCATTCCAACAACGTATTACCCATGGGGTTTGCACTATCGCAAGTCAACAATGACTGAACTCGGTCTTGATCCAGAGAACATTGCAACCTGGGATGACTTAATTAAATTATGTGAAGCAACAAAGAAAAAAGG
>RFMS01000105.1 GCA_009927575.1 Actinomycetota bacterium | reverse complement strand
CCAAAAATAAATGGTGAGCAACTCGTTGAAACAATTAAAAATTTCAATGGGTCTATTCCTTGGCGCGCACTTACTGCCTCAATGGTTTTATTAGATTCACACGATACGCCGAGATTTAGAACCATCGTAAGCGGGGATAGAGATCGCCATCTTGGTGCGATGACGATGCTTCTAACTTATCCAGGCGTGCCGTCAATTTTCATGGGCGATGAAATTGGATTAGAAGGTACAAATGGCGATGACACTCGTAAAACCATGCCGTGGCACGATAAAAATTCATGGGATAGTGAATTTCTAGAAGAAGTTAAAAAGCTAACGAAACTTCGCAGAACCGAAGACGCGCTTATCAATGGCGGACTTCGTTGGGTAGCGAATCAACCGGATTACATTGCCTACCTACGAGAATCAGCTAAAAGCTCACTCCTGGTGCTTGTAGTGAGGAAATCATGCGAAGTCGATATTGATCTTGCTGAGTTTGGTTATGCCATAAAGAAGAACTTGTATGGCTATGCGGCAAATGGGTCACATCTAAAATTCAAAGCTAATGGTGCAATAAGTGGAGTGTGGAATCTGGCTTAGCTCTTTCGGTTTTCGTAGCTTTCAAAGTGCCACAAATCAATATCATCTAAATTAATTGGTTTAAAACCTTTACATTCCAAGGCATCGATCAATTGAGCGCGGTGTTCAGTGGCATGATGCACAGTCTGCGATAGAACTGTAGATCGCAAATTAGTGACAAGTTTTCCTTCGACATCTCGAGTAATGAATTCATCAGGTTTTTCAGACTCTCCGATGGCGACGGCATCAAATTTTTCTAAAAGTTGTGCGATCTCGGCGACTTCTGAGATTGCGTGAGGAAGTTTAATATCGTGCCAATCAGCTCCTGTTAACCAATATGCAAACCAATCGGATCCTGAAACTATATGTTGCAATATGTGTTTGGCGCTCCAATTTGGGTTAACGATGTAGGAGTCGAGCGCCTCTATCGGAAGTGATTGAATAGAAGTGAAGACTCGCTGATTTGCCCAAGACATATGACGCAACAAGCGATTGGTAGAGATTGTCATCTGCCAATACTAAAGGCTTGAATCGCAAACTCTAGAAGCCAGTCGGTGCTGATAGTTGACCAGCTGTTGCGGGGATAGAGCCAACACCAAAGAAATAATCGGTATTTGGAAGAGTCGGCATCGGCACTAATGTTGAAAAATCGTAAACGCCTTTGGGGACTACGGTGAGATTTCTCAGCTTAATGAGAGCATCTCTCTGAGATTGGCTCAACGTTTGATTTACTGCGGCAAAGCGCGATGCGTAAAGAGCAGAAACTTTCCCATCGAGTTCGCCATATCGTTGGATTTGAGCATAAAGCCAGGATTTATCGAGAGAATCTCCGATCATGGCTTTCCTTAACTCAGTCGATACCGCAGTTCTGATTTGAATGATCTCTTTGAGAGAAGCACTTTGATCTTTAATGATGTTTGTAATGAGAGCCTGTTGAGTTGGATTGAGAACCTTGAGGAATTCGGCTCCTATGTCGCCAGTAAGTGCAGTGCTGATGAAGTAATCCGGATTATCCATTGCAGGATAGTCCTTCATAAAAAACCCACCAAAGTATGTTCCATGTCGCTCGGGGCAGAAATAGACATCGGCGTAAAGATTTCCTTTATACCAAGAGAAAAGTTCACTCGCGTACGTCATCACAGCAATATATTGAGGATTGGTTAGACCTCTTTTAATCTCTTGATTCTCTGGAATATCTGGCCAGGACTTGTAATTATTGAAACTCATCTTTGCTAAATAAGATTTTTGAGAATCTGTGAATGATTGAATAATTTTTCCAACAGTTATTGCGCGGTTATAACTTAATTCTGCATCGGTCTTGTAGAGCGCAGCCGTATATTTTCCTGACGTTTCAATACTTAATCCTGTCGATTTTGACGGAATATCATTAGTTAACGCTCTTCGAAAAGCGCTCATGAGAGGTAGCCGGTTATATGCAAAGGATGCATATTGCGGCGCTTGAATCTTTGCGAGCGCTATGAGTTGGTTTTTCTGGTCGCTTGAAAGAATCGAGATCACGTTATTTGCGACTCGTGAAAGATACGTCGTGTTATGGCCATACCCAGCGATATCAACGTCGCGCATATATTGAAATCCAAAGAAGTCGGCTACTTTTCCTGGTGGCATGAAAGTATCTGCACCGGCATTTCCTGTGATGAAAGCAAGCCCGCTAAAAGCAATAGTAGAAAGTTGGGCTTGATCACTCGCAGCCTGTGCGAGTGTGTATTGAGCCCCTAGCCCTTCGGTAAATGGAGTCATATTTGGTTTGGTTGAACTCCAACCGGCTGGACAATGTGAATTTGTAACGGTAAACCTCTTGGATGTAGCGCCTTGATAGCACGTCATTGATTTCGATGCGGCAAAGGCAGGGTATGCAGGAAATAGCAAACTTAGAATCAGCAAAACCTTAATAAAGATTTTTCGCTTCATGTAGAGAGTGTATGGCATCAATTTCTCATTTTTTTCAGCAATCGTAACTTCACTGAATCCTCACAACCTTCTCCTTTGATTCTAAGAGAAGAAAACTCTAAGTTTTGCGTATGAAGCAGATGATTAACGGATATCGCGAATTAATCTCATCGCACAAGTTTTCGCGACGCTCAATTTTGAAAGGGCTAGCACTTTCAACGCTAACAATTCTCGCTCCAATTCGTGCATATAGTGCAACAAGAAGTTTGAACATCATTCTCGGTCGCCCAACTGCAACAGGAGGAGCAATAAGCGTCATCGCAGATTCAGCGATAAAAATGTATATCGAATATGGGTACAGCAAAACATCATTTGCTCTCAAAACAAAGATTGTGGATTGCGCTCCAAATGTTCCTACAATTTTTGATCTTGCAAATCTCAAGAGCAGTTCAACGGTTTATTATCGAATTCGGAGTAAAGATTTAACAGAGAAAACGTATCAAGTAAGTGAAGTAAATTCCTTCAGTACGCAGAAGAAAATTAATTCAACATTTAGCTTTGTGGTTCAAGGTGATTCTCATCCCGAACGAGCTGGAAAAATGTTCAATTCGGATTTGTATTATCGAACGCTTCAAAATATCGCGAGCCAGAAACCCGACTTCATGATTATGTTGGGAGATGATTTCAGTATTGATCCGCTGATAGAGAAAGGGCAAGCAGATCAATCGCGAATTGAGAACATTTACGCCACACAGCGAAAATGGCTCACGACGTCAGCCAAGAGCGTGCCACTATTCCTCGTAAACGGAAATCATGAACAAGCAGCTGCATATTTACTTGATGGAACCGCAACCAATCCGGCCGTGCTTGCCGGCAATGCTCGATTGAAATATTTTCCATTGCCAGATCTTGGTTCGTTTTATTCAGCGATGCCGAAGAAATTCCAAATGTGGGAAGGCCCCGAGATTATTACTCGTGGACGTGGGGCGATGCTCTCTTTATTACTCTCGATCCTTATTGGCATTCTAAAAACCCGGTAGACAATGTTGCTGGAGTCTCTGCAGATGCGGCCCCAACAAACAATAAAACTCAAACAAATGCTAAAGGTGGTCAAAAAACTGGTGATCTATGGGCTATTGGAATAGGCGACGCCCAATATGCATGGTTGAAATCAACTCTTGAAACAAGCAAAGCGAAATTTAAATTCGTCTTCGCCCATCACGTCATGGGTACTGGGCGTGGCGGAGTAGAAGTCTCTACTCAGTATGAGTGGGGAGGCAAAGATCCGAAAGGTAATAAAACTTTCGCGCAGATGCGGCCAAATTGGGATCTACCTATCCATGATTTGATGGTGAAAAACGGTGTGAATATTTTCTTCCAAGGCCATGACCACATATTTGTTCATCAAGAGCGTGACGGTCTTGTCTATCAATCAATGCCAAATCCCGCTGACGATACTTTTACAATGTTTAATGAAGCCGCCTATTTATCTGGCACTAAAGCGCCAAATTCTGGGCACGTACGAGTTACCGTTTCACCTACACAAGCACAAGTTGAGTATTTCTTAAGTGCACGTCCGCAAGATGAATCAACAGGAAGAGTTAATATGCAATTAGCCCATAGTTATACAGTGAAACCGCGATCATAATGGCACGCTGGTTCATTACGCGCAGAGCGCTTCTTCTCGCTACTTTTTTCTCTTTCTTCGGTTATCGATCGCAGGCTGCTACAGCGCCAACGGTAAAACTTGCGTCAACTCCGACGAGTACAACAGCAATTTTTAATGTTCTATCTCCCTCAAATGGAACGGGGTATATCGAATATGGCACAAAGGTTGGTGTTTATTCAAATAAATCAGCACCAATTACATTCACGAAAGGCGTGCAAAAATCCATCACAATTAGTGGACTAAAGCCGGCCACTAAATTTTATTTTCGCCTTCGCTATTCTTATGGCAGCAAGAGTTTCTCAACCGCTGGCGTTCTCATCGCTACAACCGCTGTAGCTTCAAAAGAGTATGTGTTCACAATTCAGGCCGACCCACACATGGACGAGAATTCAAGTGAAGAGGTCTATATCAAGACTCTTGATCAGGTGGCAGCGTTAAAACCATCATTTCTGATGGATCTCGGCGATATATTCATGGTGGATAAATTGTCGAATAAATCAGAGGCAAATATTCGAGCCAGATATGAACTCATGAAGAAGTATTACGCAAGACTCCAAGGAGTTCCCCTCAAAATAACATTGGGAAATCATGATGGTGAGCTTGGCTATAGCACTTTCAACACCAAAAAATATCGAGCAGAATATTTCCCCGAACAAACCGCAAGCGTGAGTTACTTTGCCTTCACAGAAGAAAATTCACTTCATGTATCACTAGACCCATTTACTTATACGACGGAAAATCCAAAAGCCGATGGCTGGCAATGGACCTTAGGAAAGGTTCAATACGATTGGTTTAAACAAGTACTTGAGTCATCTCAAGCGCCATTTAAATTTATTTATATTCACCATCTACTCGTGGGGGACCCTCAATCAAGAGGCGGTGTTGAAATAGCTCAATTCAATGAGTGGGGCGGAAATAACAAAGATGGCAGCTTATGGCTTTGATCAGATGCGACCAGGTTGGGGCAAAGCCCATTCATCAGTTATTGAAAGAGAATAAAGTTTCAGCGGTCTTCAAAGGACACGATCATTTATATGTGAGCAAGAGTTAGATGGCATTGTGTATCAAACCCTTCCTCAACCAAGCCATCCTGGCGACAAAATAAATTCCGGGATCGAGTATGGCTATTTATCCGGGAAAACCATCGGTGGCTCGGGCTTTATTAAAGTGACAACGTCAGAAAAGTCAGCGCGTGTGGACTTTATTCTTTACGATGGAAAACTTGGAGATTCTTACAACATTTCTCTCATCTAAAATCAATGTGAGTCGTTGACCTAAACTAGAGACATGGCAATGAGAATTCCGAAAGAAGTGGCTCATTATTACTCTCAATTGGGTAGAGAACATAGTAGTTCCATGAAAGAGATGCGAACTCGAATCCTGAGAGTCGTACCAAATGCTCAAGAGGTCATGAAGTATGGAATGCCAACATTTGTCGTCAATGGCAATGAGGTCGCAGGGTTGATGTCTCATAAGCACCACATTGGCTACTATCCATATAGCGGTTCTGTCATTAAGAATTTTCCAGAATTATCAAAGAAATATAAGACCTCGAAAGGAGCTATACAGATACCTCTTGGAGAATCGCTTACACAATTAGAAATTAAGCAATTGATTAAGGCGAGAATTGCGCTATGTCCAGTAACTCGTGGCGAAGCGAATCTTGCTCGATATGCAGAACAAGACGGGGAATGGCGAGCGATTGGGCTTGCTGCACCTGCTCGTCGAGGACTTGTCGATAAGAAATTAACTCGATTAAGCCAATTAAATAAATGGCGCGAGGAAGATGTGAAAAAAATTCATGCTATGGGTCCTAGCGCTCTAAAATTTTGAAGAAAGAGATGAAGAAGAGAGGTATCGCTTTTAAAAAGCTCACATGATTTCTTCGAGAGTGAAATACTTTCGATAGAAAGGTTGGCGCTATGAAGCGATTTGAAGGAAAAGTTGGAATTGTTACTGGAGCGGGCTCTGGAATTGGAAAAGCAACGCTCATACGGTTTGTCCGAGAAGGTGGCTCAGGAATCGCAGTCGATATCTCGCAAGAGCGATTAGATCAATTAGTAAAAGAGTTGGCAGCAGAAGGTTTACAAACCAAAACTATTGCTGGTGATTTAACTTTTAACTCCACGATTGACGCGATTGTCGAAATGGCTGGTCCAAAAATCGATGTCCTGATAAATAATGCGGGCATTATGGATGAATTTGTTCCCCTCGATGAGCTTGATGATGAGATGTGGGATCGAGTCATTTCAGTCAATCTCACCTCGGTGATGAAATTAAGCAGGGCCGTAATTCGAAAGATGCTTGTAACTGGTGGCGGTGCGATTGTCACAACGTCAAGTGGCGCTGCCTTTAAATCGGGTATTGCGGGTACTGCCTACACATCCAGCAAACATGGTGTGAATGGATTAGTGAAATCGATTTCAACAATCTATGGTTCGCGTGGAATTCGATCCAACGCGGTGGCACCTGGCGGAACTAAAACAAATATCATGGATATGAGTAAGCCAATTAAAGGTGCAACGACGCTTCAAGCACTTGGTGCGAATATGGCGAACGCTTCTCGAACTGCTGAACCGGAAGAAGTAGCTGCCTGCATTCTCTTTTTAGCTAGCGATGATGCGTCTAACGTCAATGGCGTGATCATGGCATCTGATAGCGGGTGGACGGCAAAATAAAAACGGACCACTTTCGTGGCCCGTTTTTATTTACGTTAACTTATTACTTACCGAGTTTTGCTAACTGTGAGGAGATAACTTTTCCAAGCGGTGAAGCTGAAGGAATCGTGATGAATCCTGAATTAGCAACCTTGGTTGGGCAGGTAAAGGCATGATATTCAATCAATTTCTTTACTGCTGCAGCCTTAGTTGTGTCACCGTAGTTCGTTAGTGCAAGTGCATAAGTGACTACCGTAAGAGGATAAACACCAGCATTTGGATTGAGGTAATCCAAAGTTACGGTTCCATTTGCCTCAAGCTTCGCGGTTGAAACGAATCCTGCAACGCTGTCGTCTGTTGGAGTTACGAGATCGCCGTTCTTATTGACGATATTTGCCACTTTGAGTCCGACTGGTGCTGCGTAGTTCACTTCAGCGTAGGTAATTGAGTATTTGGTCTTGGATGCTTCGAGAGCAACAGCAGATGATCCAGACTTTCCGATGAAGTGAATTGGATCGCCTGCGATCGCTGCCTTTCCTGCAGCGGTTGCTGCGAAGTTATTACCTGTTGAAGTGCCCCAATTGTCTTTATCCCATACTGCAAGAGCCGCACGGAGATTATCTGTTGTTCCAGATCCGTCAGATCGATAGATCACAGTGATTGGCTGGTTAGGCAAAGTAACGCGAGTTGTCACCTGATTTGTCTTGAGAACAACAGGATTACCTTTTGCATCTTTAACGATTTGACCATTGACTTTCTTGTAAACAGTTACTGAGTAGGTTCGATTATTGTCAGCAACGATTGCAGCATCGTTCCAACGAGTAATTTTGCCAGAGAAAATTCCACCGAGAGTTTTGGTGAAAGTGCAATTGGCTTTGAATAATTGAGGTTAACCATAATTCCGATTGGCCAGACGAATGCTGGAATGTGGATTTCAGAAGAGTTAATCGCTGTTCCACTTTGTGAAGTAAGGTGCTTGCTATCAGAGAAAGCCATATCTACTTTGCCGGCTTCCATATCTTTCTGACCTTGTCCAGATCCGCCGAGACCGTAGTTAAAGGTATCGCCAGTGTCAGTTGCATAATATGTTTTGCAGTTGCTAATGATGTTACCGACTGATGTTGCGCCAGAGCCAGTAATTGTTGAAGCAGCAAATGCGCTTGGTGCCAGAGCCACTGAAGCAGCAGTTACTGCAATCAGACCGACTCGTGCGAGCTTCGATATTTTCATGAGAACCTTTCGATAAGAGGGGAACGCGGGGTTGAGTCTATTTTTGTAACAAAACTGGTTATGGACAGAACCTAAACAGTTGCCAAATCGAAAGTGAACAAACGGTTAACGAAGAAAAGGTTAAAACTCTTAACCGAATCGACCTGAGACGTAATTTTCTGTTCGCTGATCACGCGGAGTGGAGAAAATTTCGTTAGTTGGTCCAACTTCAATCAACTTTCCAGGTCCTCCATCGGAGAGGAAAAAGGCCGTGTAATCGCTTACGCGCGCTGCTTGTTGCATATTGTGGGTCACGATAATGATGGTCATTGATTTCGCGAGCTCTCCAATAGTTTCTTCAATTCGAAGCGTTGATCCTGGGTCAAGTGCAGAGCAAGGCTCATCCATGAGAAGGACCTTTGGGTTAACGGCGAGTGAACGAGCGATGCAAAGGCGCTGTTGCTGGCCACCAGAAAGGCCTCCGGCGTGAGCGCCTAGGCGATCCTTCACTTCATTCCACAAACCGGCTCGTTCAAGACACTCTTCCATCAGATCGTCTTTATTTGTCACCTTGAGTTGAGCCAATTTCAAACCTGAAAGAACGTTTTCTCCGATGGTCATCGAAGGGAATGGATTTGGTTTCTGGAAAACCATTCCGATCTGTAGGCGAATTTTGGTGACATCTGTTCCACGCTCGTAGATGTCTTTACCATTTAACAATACTTCGCCAGCCATAGCTGCACCTGGAATGAATTCATGCATGCGGTTGAGAGTTCGTATAAAAGTAGATTTTCCGCAACCTGATGGACCAATGAGAGCAGTGACAGTACCTGCTGCGAAATCAAGTGAAATATCTTGCACCGCGAGGTGTTTACTAAACCATGCGTGGATATTTCGCGCCTCAAGACCAGTGCCAAGCGGAGCATTGCCGGGTGTTCGATCCTTTAAACGATTAGCGGATACTTCAGAAAGTGATTTAGGCGCTGCATGACTTGGTTGGGCGTTAGCGATGGTCATATCTTCTCCATTGTTATCATTTTGAGAATTTAAATCTTCGTGTGCACTCATGAAATCCTCCGACGCGAGATGGAACGTGCAGTGATGAAAAGAGCGAGGACAACAATAAGGAGAACCAATATCGCGGTCCACGCTCTTTGCATTGATTCAGGGGTTCCTCCAGTAAGCGTTCGCCAGGTGTAATAGGGAAGCGCGGAATTTGCGCCATTAATTGGATTGAGGTTGAGCGTATCGGCAGCTCCGATGGTGAAGAGAAGCGGCGCTGTTTCACCTGCAATACGTGCAACGCCAAGAATAAATGCGGTAACAAGTCCGCTCCGAGCGGCAGGTAAAACGATGGTAGCGACTGTTTTCCATTGAGTTGCACCGAGAGCTAAACCGGCTTCTCGCAAGTCGTTTGGAATAAGGCGAAGCACTTCTTGTGAAGTACGAGTCACGGTTGGAATCATGAGAATAGCCAAAGCCAAAGCACCAATGATCGCTGAACCACGAAGTGCAGTATTAACTAATATCGCTGCATAAATAAAGATACCTGCCACGATAGAAGGAATACCACTCATCGCCTGAACGAGGAATTGAATAAATCCAGAGGCGCGACCCTTTATTTCAGTGAGATATAGAGCAGTCATTATTGATAGCGGCACGCTAATAATTGATGCAAGTAAAACAATCATTATGGTTCCGACAATCGCATGCAAAATACCACCCATCGAAATGGGATCAGTAATAGAAGCCTTTGCCATGGTGTCGGTTAAAAGTGTTTTATGAAATCCTTTTACTCCACGACTAACCGTTGTAAAAAGAATGCTTGCTACAGGGAGAAATACGATTACTCCGGCGGTTAAAGCTAATGCACTTACGAAGCTGTCTTGTGCTGCCTTCTTTCCGCCAGCCCGAAATTTATCCACCGCAGTAATAAATGTAGAGAGTGCGATGAAAACGAAAAAGTAAGCGAGCTTTCCTTTAAGCGGAGTGAGAGCAACAATTCCGTATGTCAATAAAGCAGAAATTAATAACCGGATTACTGAACGAGCGCGATCACCTCGGGTAGGTTGCCATGGCATCGTTGGTTTCATCGCAGAGACCACTGTTGCATTTGTCGCCATTATTTACCTGACTTCACTGCATAGCGGACGATGAGGTTTGCAATGGAATTAACAATCAGAGTCAACATAAAGAGCACAAATCCAGCTGCAAGAAGCGCCTTGCTTTCGACGAGACCAGACTCTCCCCACTTCTGAACAATCATTGAAGCGACGTTTCCACCAACGCCGTAGAGAATATGAAGGTTATTAATGAATGCAATATTGAGAACCATGTAGATCGCAACCGTTTCACCCATGGCTCGTCCAAGTCCTAACATGGCGCCACCAACGACTCCGCTTGCACCAAATGGAATAACAACCGTTCTAATCATTGCCCATTTAGTTGCACCTAATGCATATGCTGCTTGAATACGATCGAGTGGGGCTTGAGAAAATACTTCACGTGAAACTGAAGTGACGATGGGAATGATCATCACTGTTAATACAAGCGCTGCAATAAATGGTGAGCGAGCAAAAGCGGGTTGCGGTGCGTCAAAAATTGGAATCCACCTGAAATATTTGTATAGAAGTTTGGCCCAGTATTCGGCCATTGGTGCAAGAACAAAATAACCCCAAAGTCCGAACAAAATTGACGGAAATGCAGCCATGAGATCGAGAATTGTCGTAAGAAGCGCTTTTGCTTTTGCTGGTGCATAGAAATTTAAATAGAGCGCAGTCATGGCCGAAATCGGAACACCTATCGCGATTGCGGTGAATGCAATAAGTAGCGTGCCGATGATCATCGCGCCGATGCCAAAGGTTCCTTTTTCCACTCCATCGACAACGTTTGAAGTCCACTCAAATCCAGTGATGAACTTAAATCCCTGATCTCTAAAAGTTTCAAACCCTCGAAATATTAAAAAAGTTCCGATAAGAGTGAGGATCAAAAGCGACGAATAGCTCATCACATTCAAGATGGCCCGGAAAAGACGATCTGAGGGGCGTGGCCTCGTAGAGATTTCTCTTGGCGCAACGGTGGTGTGGACTGTCGTGCTCACGCGGGCATCCTGCCGTGAGAGAGGTGCATTGGTGTAGCCCGTAGGTGAATAGAAGGTTAACGAAAGGTGAATTCGGATTTCAGGCTTTCAAGGTCATCTGCAGGAAACCTCGAAGTAAAGCGACCAGTTAGCTGTAGTTACCCGTTACTAGGAAGTGAACGCGACGCGAGACCGAAACTGCATGATCGGCAAATCTTTCGTAATAGCGGCCCAGAAGTGTGAGGTCGATTGCGCTTTCAACGCCGTGCGACCATTGAGGCGCTATCAAGGTTGAAATTAATTGGCGGTGGAGTTGATCCATTTCATCATCATCTCGCTCTACTTCAAGTGCGAGATCGACATTGCGCGTTGCAATAACTTGACCCATCTTTGTGGCAATTGCCAATGCGGTTTCACCCATATTCTTAATGAGTGCAATTAATTCAGTAGGAATTGCAGTTTCTGGATGGCGCATACGAGTTATCTTCGCGACGTGATGAGCCATATCTCCCATGCGCTCTAAATCCGCGCTCATTCGCAACGCAGTAACAAGTGCTCGCAAATCTGTCGCGACAGGTTGTTGACGAGCAATGATCGTAATAATTCGACCATCGAGTTCATGTTGCATATCATCAATTCGATCATCGGTTTCAATTACTTTTTCAGCAATAGTTAAATCTCGATTGAGAACTGACGTTGTTGCTTCAGAAATTGCGGTGCAGACCATCGCAGTGAGGTCAAGCAACGTTTGAGAGACGCCATCGAGTTCATCCTGGAAGACCGATCGGATTAATGGCATGGGCTGACCGTATGTTTCGAAGATGAAGTGTTGTTAGCCGTAAGGTTAACGAGAGGTGAACTCACGAAACAGAACGATAGCATCGCCTCATGAAGTTGTGGCGCGCCACGTCCGACCAAACAGCCATAGGTCACTTGCCGTCGCCGCTTATCGCCACACTCGAAAATCTTGAATCCGAATCGATTGTCCTCACCCTTGATGAAGGCATTGTTTATACGTCGCAAGGAATTGATGCAATTGGTTTAGTGAAAGAGAATCGTATAAATAGTGAAGAGCTAATGGCTTTGATACGCGTCGTTCGTAGAACTAACGAAAAGCAAATTGGGACAATTGAAATTCCTCGTGGACCAATCGGCGAGGGCAAGCGAGAACTTCGAGTCACAGTAGCTCCAATTACTGAAAGTGATTGGGTTCTAGTACTTGTTCGTGACGAGAGTGAGATTGAGCGAGTCGCGCAAGTCCGTCGAGATTTCGTTGCGAACGTTTCACATGAATTGAAAACGCCAATTGGAGCGCTATCACTATTGAGCGAGGCAATTCTTGGCGCGAAGAATGATCCACAAGCGGTTACTCAGTTCGCTTCGCGAATGCAGTCAGAGGCACATCGATTGACTGATCTCGTTCAAGAAATTATCGATCTCTCAAAAGTTCAAGATTCTGATCCACTTCAAGAAGCAGAAGAAGTTCGAATAAATGATGTCATCGAAGAGGCGATGAATCAATGTCGAACTCTTGCAGATTCTAGAAAAATTTGGGTAAATGCTTTCGATATTCATGATGTTCTCGTTCTCGGCGATCGCGAACAATTGGTGATGGCAATTCATAACATCATTGAAAATGCGATCAATTATTCGCCTGAAAATACAAAAGTTGCGATCACCACCAAAATTACGGGCGATATCGTTGAAATTAGCGTGGCAGATCAAGGAATTGGAATTGCAGATTCTGAGCTTGAAAGAATTTTCGAACGTTTCTATCGAGTAGATCCTGCTCGGTCACGGCAAACGGGTGGCACAGGTCTTGGACTTTCGATAGTTAAACATGTGATTACTAAACATGGTGGCGAAATTAAAGTATGGAGCGCACCAAATGTGGGCAGTACTTTTGTCATGAAATTGCCTATTTTCAAAAGAGAACGGAATTGATGTGACCAAGATTCTTATTGTTGAGGATGAGACGTCATTTTCTGAAGCGCTTGAATTTATCTTGAAACAAGAGGGTTTTGATGTAGTGATTGCAGTCGATGGCAGAGAGGCGCTGGCAAAATTTGCAGAAACAAAACCTGACATCATCCTTCTGGATGTCATGATTCCCGAGATATCTGGAACCGAAGTTTGCCGGACTATTCGGGCCACATCAGATGTACCGATAATTATGGTGACCGCAAAAGATGCCGAGATTGATCGGGTAGTTGGGTTGGAGTTAGGAGCAGATGATTACGTCACCAAGCCATATTCATCTCGCGAACTTGTTGCACGAATCAAAGCTGTAATGCGTCGAAGAACAGGCGAGCCATTCAATGGCGGCGACGATGGAGTTCTCAAAGTAGGAAAAATTCGAGTAGATCTCGATAAACATATGGTGACCGTCGATGGCAAGAGCATTCAATTGCCACTTAAAGAATTTTTCTTACTTGAATTCCTCATGAGAAATGCTGGAAAAGTAATGACTAGAAATCAACTCATTGATCGAGTGTGGGGAAGTGATTATTACGGTGACACGAAAACGCTTGACGTGCATATCAAGCGTTTGAGAGCGAAAGTCGAAGAAGATCCTGCCGAGCCGCAACTTATCCAGACTATTCGTGGCCTTGGCTACAAGTTAGAAATCCTAAAAATTAAGAGGATCAACTTTAGTATTTTTGCGGCAGCCTGTACTGCACGAATTCTGATTTAGGCAAATAGGAATCGTAAAGTTTGCGCGCGGTGGTGTTGTTCTCTTTTGTGGTCCAATACACGCGATCAGCTTTTTGAGATCGCGCATATTCGATAACGTGATTAATGAGTGCTCTGCCAGCACCAACTCCGCGAATGGTCGGGTCTACGAATAGATCTTCGAGGTAGCAATACCCAGCTCGAGACCAGGTTGATGGTCGCATAAAGCAATGCGTGATTCCGATTATTTGGCCATCGAGCTCTGCAACAAAACATTGATACGGATGGTGAGAATTCATGATGCGTTCCCACGTCAATTCAGTAATTTCATCAGGCACTGATGATTCATAGAAGGATAAATACCCTTGCCAGAGTTGGTTCCATCTGGCTTTATCTTCCACTCTTACCGGTCGCACGGTTAAAGCAGATGATGAGCGTGAAGATGACTTAGCCATGAATAAATCGTACTGTGCGGATATGCATATTGATGTCTGGTCGGATGTGGTCTGCCCTTGGTGCTTCATCGGTCGGCGACGTTTACAAAAAGCAATTGCCAAAATTGGAGTGCCGGTCACAGTCAGACATCGAGCCTTTCAATTGCAACCTGATTTGAATGAAACGGTATCGACAAAGGAATTACTAGCTTCCAAATATCGAATAAGTGAGATTGAAGTGCAATCGATGCAAGCAAATGTTTGCTCTATCGCAGATGGTGAGGGGCTCTGTTACGACTTGTCGGAAACACAATCCGGCAATACTCGCGATGCTCATCGACTCTTATTGTGGGCAGAGACAATAGGAAAGCAAGATCCATTACTAGAAGCGATGTACTCAGCTTATTTTGAAAAGAAGCAATCGCTTTTCACTCACGATGATTTACTTTCGTTAATCAACGCTTGCGGAATTGATCAGAACGAAGCTCAGGACGTTCTGAACTCAAATCGATATCACGTTGAGTTTGATGCAGATATTGCTCTAGCGCGACAACTGGGAATTACTGGAGTGCCGTTCTATGCGGTAGATATGCGTTACGGAATCTCTGGTGCGCAGCCGGATGAGGTCTTTTTCGAAACACTCAAAGAGGCGATTGCGCATA
Organism: Actinomycetota bacterium; assembly: GCA_009927575.1. GTDB lineage: Bacteria > Actinomycetota > Actinomycetes > Nanopelagicales > Nanopelagicaceae > UBA7398. The sequence goes on along the minus strand of RFMS01000105.1, from coordinate 5,577 downwards.
CTGATATATAGAATGTTTCTATGACTCATCTGCTATTTGCTGCCATAGTCTTTTTCGTCATCCTTGAGTTTGCCATCGATCAGACGCTGAGTTATCTCAATCAGAAAGCTGCGTACGGTCCGGTGCCGAAAGGCGCTGAAGGAATCTATAGCGAAGAGAAGCGAGTTGAATCAATTCGCTATCTGACTGCGAAATATCAATTGGGTTTAGCTTCAGCAACGGTGAGTACGGTGCTCATGCTTGCTGCTCTTTATTTCCAATTGTTTGCCTGGCTCGATTCATTCGTGAGAGATCAATTCAGTAATTCAATTCTGATTTCACTCGCCTTTATCGCAATTGCGTCGTTAGTCAGCTCGCTTGCATCACTGCCATTTGGTATTTATGGAACTTTTGTCCTGGAAGAAAGGTTCGGCTTTAATAAAACAACGCCAAAACTCTTCATTCTTGATCTCATCAAAGGCACTGCGTTGGGAGCAGTTATCGGCGGCGCAATTCTCTCGGTCATTCTCTGGCTCTATGAAACGCTCGATGGAACTTTCTGGATTGCTGCATGGGCGGTGGTAGCTGGCTTTTCCATCATCATGTTTATGTTCGGCACGTCCGTAATTTTGCCGCTCTTTAATAAAGTGAAACCTCTTGAAGAAGGTGCGCTTCGTACGGAAATTGAAAAATATTGCTCAAATCAAGGATATTCACTTCGACGACTCTTTGTGATGGATGCATCGAAGCGTTCAACAAAAGCCAATGCATTCTTTAGTGGACTTGGGAAAAGCAAAACGATTGTTCTCTTTGATACCTTGATAGAGAAGTTGAATACCCAAGAAACAGTGGCGGTCCTCGCGCATGAGGTGGGGCACTACAAGCTCAAACACACATTGCGCATGTTTATCTCTTCGAATATCCAAACTTTCGCGATCTTTTTCTTGCTCGGCCAACTGCTTGGCAACGAGAACTTATCGAAGGCGCTAGGAGTCGACACACCAAGTTTTCATATCTCAGCGCTCGCGTTTTTCTTGCTCCTAACTCCAATTAACACAATATTGGGGCTAATAAACAATACGCTGACTCGTCGAGATGAGCATTCGGCAGATATTTATGCGGCGAAGACTTATTCAGGTGCAGCGATTAAAAGCGGGCTCAAGAAGATTTCCGCCGATAGCTTAAGCAATCTCTCACCGCATCCGCTTTATGTGGCGTTCAATTATTCGCATCCTCCGCTAACAGTTCGAATGAACCATGTTGATAAGTTTGCAAAGGAACTTCGATGAACGTTTCGCTCACTATCTGGGGGATTCTTATTGCGGTCATTGCTCTTCTGGTCATATTTGACTTGCTCACCGTAAGTGGAAAGCCTCACGAAGTTAAATTTAAGGAAGCAGCGTTCTGGTCAATTTTCTACATTGGAATCGCCCTAATTTTCGGTTGGTGGGTCTACGCTCGATATGGCTCGCAATTTGGAACCGAATATCTCACCGCGTATCTAGTTGAGAAATCTCTTTCAGTAGATAACGTTTTCGTCTTTGCGATTATTCTCGGTCAATTTGCCGTACCAGCGATATATCAACAACGAATTTTATTAATCGGTGTCGTACTTGCGCTTGTATTCCGGGCGATATTTATAGCAATCGGTGCGCAAGCTATCGAGGCATTTAGTTTCACATTTGTTCTTTTTGGCGCACTCTTGATTTGGACTGGAATAAACCTCTTCAAACATCGCAATGAAGACCCAGATCCAAGTGAGAATTTTGCGGTCAAGCGACTTCGCAAACGCATCGCAATTACAGATGAGTTCCACGGTTCGCATTTTTTCACTCGAATCGATGGCAAACGTTATGCAACCCCAATGTTTCTCGTGCTTATCGCGGTTGGATCTACTGATTTACTCTTCGCCTTAGATTCAATACCTGCAACATTTGGTGTTACGGAAGAACCATTTTTGGTTTTCTCTGCCAACGCATTTGCTCTATTGGGATTGCGCGCACTCTATTTTCTCCTAGCGCAATTACTCGAAAGATTGGTCTATCTCTCCCTTGGTTTATCTGTAATTTTGATATTTATTGGGCTTAAACTCATTGCGATTTATGCTCATGAAATCAATCATGCAATTCCAAAAATTGAGACAAGTATCAGCTTGTTAGTGATCGGTGTGATTCTATTTATCTGTACTGTGGCAAGCCTTATTAAAACCAGAAAAGACCCATCATTAAAGGCTCACGCCGGACGTTTGGTAGGTCACTCACCAACTGAAGATGGCAAAGAAAGCAAGCCGAAAAAATAGCTCCAACAGGAAAAAACTTTTGGATTGATTTACTCTCACTTGGTGCGCGATTTATCGAGAAATCCTCTGACTCGACCACTAGCAAATCGGTTTAGAGAAGTAGTTTCAGGCGCCAAGGATGGCAAACCTGACTGGGCCGAATTGATGGCAATCGGTGAAGATGAGGGTCTCTTCGGACCCGAGAGCGCGGTATGGCAAGTACACGGTTGCGTGGGAACAATCGTTGGTGGAATTCGTGCTTTGTTATTGCAAGCAGCACATCCCGCGCCATTAGCAGGCGTTGCTCAGCATTCTCGATATGCCACCGATCCGTTAGGTCGTCTTGCTGGAACTACAAAGTGGCTGACCATCACGTCTTTTGCCTCAACTGAAGTAATTAATAAAGAAGCAGCCCGAGTCAATGCAATGCACTCACGTGTGCAAGGAGAGTTTGAAACGAAAGACGGTGGATTAAAAAATTATCGAGCGCAAGATCCGCGATTTCTTCTCTGGGTGCATTGTGCGTTTACCGATTCATTTTTAAAAGCCCATCAATTCCTTGGCTACACCATTGATAAAGGCGCGGATACTTACATCGCAGAATGGGCGAAGAGTGCCGAACCGCTTGGTCTAACCAATGCACCGCAATCAGTCAATGAATTAGAGAAAGAACTGAATGAATTTCGACAATCCGATTTAGCGCGAGTAGGTATGACGAAAGAAGTAGTCAACTTCATTTTGCGTCCACCATTTTCAAAGCTTGGTTTGTTGTTTTATGGTGTGCTGGCGCGAGCGGCCATTTACACCCTCGATGATCGGGACAGAGAGCTATTACAGTTAAAAAAGCCGAGCGTGATCTGGCTGAAAATTTCTCGTATCTCACTTGATTTCCTGAGTGCCATTCTTGGACATGAATCTCCAAGTCAGAGAATTGCGAGAGCACGAATTGCCCAAATTCGAGCGTCAAAACCTGCTCAGTAGCACGATATCTTTCTTAAAGCCATATCGGTAATCTCAGCCTCTGGTCGTTAAATAAACTTGGTTGTATTAATGGAGTTGTATTAAGAGAGTTGGATTTATAGAAATGAGGCGCAGATGAACGAGATTGCCCGACTAGCTGATGAATATGAAAAAGCAACGCGATATTTTGAGTCGCTTGCTGAACACGTCGCAGAAAAAGATCTTGATAATCGACATCCAGATGGGTGGTCGGCACGTCAAGTAATTCACCATCTTGCAGATAGCGAAGCTCAATCCTATGCACGACTTCGACGTCTTGTTGCTGAACCTGCTGGTTCAATCATCCAGGGATACGATGAAAATCTTTGGGCTGCCAATCCAATTTTGGGTTACAACGAACTTCCAATAGCGGAATCGATGAAAGTTTTCTCGTCGGTTCGTGCAGCATCATTAACAATATTTCGACGGCTAGCAGACGGAGATCTTGAGCGATGGGGTGACCATACAGAACGTGGCCGAATCACAATTCGCGATTGGCATTCGTCTTACAGTAAACATCCACTCGATCATGCTGGACAACTTGAGCGAGCAGTACGAGGAGATCTCTAATTTCACAGAAATTAGTTACCGAGAAATCGAGTCTCGGTAAACCATTTAATCGTTTGTGGTCAGCGAGTATCGCAAGCAATTTAGCTGATGGAATTCTCCAAATTTCAGCAGGCTTACTTGCTCTCTCATTGACGCGAAATCCAGTACTTATCTCTTTAATGCCTGCACTCGCTATGTTGCCATGGTTGCTCTTTGCGATACCTATTGGTGGCATAGTCGATCGCGTCAATCGGCGAAAATTGCTCTCTTATGCAAACATTCTGAGAGCAGGGTTGGGAGCATGTTTAGCCTTATTAATCGCTACTCATTCGCTCACTATCGGATTTCTCTATCTCTTTATCTTTCTTTCAGGAATCTGCGAAGTCACGATCGATACAACGTCGCAAGCGATGATTCCTAGGCTTTTGGATAAATCCCATTTCGAGCGCGCAAATGCTCGATTGCAAATCTCCGAGAGCATAATCTCGGGATTTATCGGGGCTCCGATTAGTAGTTTTCTTTTTGCGCTTGCTGTTGCGTTGCCGTTTGCATTTACATCGAGTGGATATGCGGTAGCTGCCTTCTTGATTTTTATCATCCCAGTTCACGCACTTGATAGTACGAAACCAGAGAAGGTCGGAGAGCGCGAGACATTTCGTAGTGAAATCCAATTTGGGATTCGCTATCTCGCTTCACATCACATTCTTCGCCGACTAGTCATAACAACCACATCAATTGGATTTTTCTATTCGGCGAGTAACGCGACCACACTTCTCTATCTCGTCGATATTCTTAAAATGCCCAAGCAATACTTTGGCACAGTCATGATGGTGCAAGGTATTGGAGGAATAATTGGAGCGCTGATTGTGCCCAAAGTTTCCAAGAAATTTGGCAGAGGAATCATCCTTGCAGTCTCGATTTTTGGTGGATCGCTCCCAATCTTTTTCCTTGGCCTTGCGCCAAATATTTATATCTTCATTGCAATTGGAATTCTTGCTCAGCTCACAGTGCAAGGGTGGAATATAGTTTTGATGTCCACGTATCAAAATCTCATACCCAATGAACTGTATGGTCGAATCCATGGCGCGCGCCGAACTTTGGTATGGGGTGTGATGCCTCTTGGTTCACTCTTTGGCGGATTTCTCGCCACTCACGGGTTGCGATTGCCATTCTTTGTTGGTGGCGCAGTTGCGACAGCGATTGCGCTCTTTAACTTCCCGTGGCTCGCATCGTTAAATCAGGAGCGCCTCGATGCCGAGCGTTAATTCACTCTTACATTTCATCGCAATTTCGTTAGTGGGGCTTGTTGTAGGCGTCATTAATGGGCTTGCTGGAGGCGCATCGGTGATCTCGTATCCAGTACTTGTCGCAACAGGAATCTCGCCAATAAGCGCCACGATGACTAACGCGTTAGGAATTTGGAGCGCCAATCTCTTTGCTCTTACCGCCTATCGCGGAAAAGTTCGAGAGCTTCTCCGTACGTATCAGAGCGCGATCATTATTTCGATTGCGGGAGCGGTCACTGGTGCGATTTTGCTTTTGACGTTACCTGGCAAAATCTTTGAAAAAGTAGTTCCGTTTCTTCTTTTCTTTTCTACTCTCTCATTATTGATTAAAGCAAAACCACGAACCAAACGTCGCCACACAATCATCGATCTCGTTTTGCTCTATCTCATAGGAGTGTATTGCGGATACTTTGGTCCTGGCCAAGGGATTATGGTGATTGTTGTTCTTGCTCGAGATTCACAACGAGATGCTGAACGATGAATTAC
>RFMS01000053.1 GCA_009927575.1 Actinomycetota bacterium | reverse complement strand
CGTCGAACAAGTTGAAGCTGGGCTTACCAGGTTATTAGCAATCTTTTCATCGCAGGTTCCAGAAAAGATTGGCCCAGTACGTTCGGTACGAATTAGCGATATCGATCTTTTAGCCAATATGGAAAAGTTGGTTTTGCATATAGCGGTGCGCAATCGAAGATGCGTCCAGTTGTTGCAGCGGCAAATCTTGTGGACTTAGGCGCAGAGCGAAATTCGCCAGAAATTTATACCCGAGATGAAAATCGTGTTGCACCGACAAACATGATTCTTCTGCCAAAACCACTTCTCGCTAAAGCGTTATCGAAAGATCCCAGCGCAATTGCTTCGTCACGAAATATGGGATGGACTTTTGGCGATGCACCAGAAGGTGGTGAATCAATTAATTCGATCACCATTCATTGGCCTAACGCTCAATACTCTGCACAATGGTCTGCCAAAGAGAAACGCTGGCTGCTTTGGCATAACGGGAAGCCGAATCTTGATGACGCTGGTATGCAATTAGGAACTCCGACATTGGTGATTCAAAACGTGGTCATTACACCTTCGATCTATGGAGATAAGTTTGGTGGAGTAACGCCGTTAAGTCAGAGCATTGGAACAGGAAGCGGATATTTGCTGCGCGATGGAAAAGTATTTCCACTCACATGGTCACGACCTTCTGCAGAAAGTGGCACGGAGTGGGCAAGTAATGGAAAACCAGCGAATTTTGCTGCCGGGGGTATCTGGTTCATGCTCACAGATCGTGCGCCGACTATCGAGTATTCGGTCACACCATCTCCGAGCGCGAGCCCGGAAAAATCAAAGTAAGATTCAGCCATCTAATACGGCAGGAGAAATCAATGTCTGAGAAGAATGTAACGGGTACAGCGCGCGTCAAGCGAGGCATGGCAGAGATGCTTAAAGGCGGAGTCATTATGGACGTCGTCAATGCCCAGCAAGCAAAGATTGCGGAAGATGCTGGTGCCGTTGCAGTGATGGCGTTAGAGCGAGTACCTGCTGATATTCGCGCCCAAGGTGGCGTTGCACGTATGTCAGATCCAGACATGATTGATGAAATTCAAGCAACAGTGTCAATCCCAGTGATGGCAAAAGCTCGCATCGGTCACTTTGTTGAAGCCCAAATTTTGCAGAGCATCGGCGTTGATTACATTGATGAATCTGAAGTTCTTACACCAGCTGATTACACCAACCACATTGATAAGTGGTCCTTTACTGTGCCGTTTGTCTGCGGTGCAACAAATCTTGGGGAAGCACTTCGTCGTATCAACGAAGGCGCCGCGATGATCCGCTCAAAGGGTGAAGCGGGAACTGGCGATGTTTCCAATGCCACAACACATATGCGCAGCATCTCTGGCGAAATTCGCAAGCTCTCTTCAATGCGCGAAGACGAACTCTATGTTGCAGCGAAAGAACTGCAAGCTCCATATGAATTGGTCAAAGAAGTAGCAACAACTGGCAAGCTTCCAGTCGTGCTCTTTACTGCTGGCGGAATTGCAACGCCTGCCGATGCAGCGATGATGATGCAACTTGGTGCAGATGGCGTATTCGTAGGTTCAGGTATCTTCAAATCTGGTAACCCAGAACAACGCGCTGCTGCCATTGTTAAAGCAGTGACGTTCTATGACGATGCAAAAGTCATCGCAGAAGTTTCGCGCGGACTTGGCGAAGCGATGGTGGGAATTAACGTTGCTGATATTCCTGTGCCACATCGACTTGCGGAGCGAGGCTGGTAACTAGTGAAAATTGGAGTTCTCTCACTCCAAGGTGATGTTCGAGAACATGCACGATCACTCAGTGATTGTGGTGTTCACTCATCACTTGTTCGACGCCCGTCAGAGTTAGAAGCGGTCGACGCACTCGTTATTCCAGGTGGTGAATCCACCACCATTAGTAAATTGGCTCGAATCTTCGACATCTTTCAACCGATTCAAGAACGAATTAGCGCAGGTATGCCGGTCTACGGTTCATGCGCAGGGATGATTCTGCTGGCAGATCGCGTGGAAGATGCGATTGTTGGTCAAGAGAGTTTTGGTGGACTTGATGTCACTGTTCGTCGAAATGCATTTGGTCGCCAAGTTGATTCCTTCGAAACAGATCTCACCTTCAAAGGAATCACTCAACCACCAATTCGAGCAGTCTTTATTAGAGCGCCGTGGGTGGAGAGCGTGGGCTCATCAGTTGAAGTATTAGCCGAGGTAGATGGCCATCCGGTAGCAGTTCGCTCTGACCATCTCTTTGCAACGTCCTTTCATCCAGAGCTAACTGGCGATAATCGAATTCATAAATTCTTTATCGAAGAAGTCTGCGAACCAGCGTTGAAAAGTGCGTCAGCGCGAAACGTGGTGAAGTAAATGTCAGGTCATTCCAAATGGGCAACGACTAAGCATAAGAAAGCGATTATTGATTCACGTCGCGCCAAGATGTTTGCCAAGTTAATTAAAGGAATTGAAGTTGCAGCGCGAACGGGTGGCGCAGATATCTCTGGAAATCCAACGCTGTACGACGCGATTACTAAAGCGAAGAAGAGTTCCGTCCCATCGGACAATATCGACCGCGCTATTAAGCGAGGCGCTGGTTTGGAATCGGGTGGCGCTGATTGGCAGACGATTATGTATGAAGGGTATGGACCTGGCGGCGTTGCGTTATTAATTGAATGTCTCTCCGATAATCGAAATCGCGCGGCGTCAGAAGTGCGCGTTGCAGTAACTCGCAATGGGGGAACGATGGCCGATCCTGGCTCAGTCTCATACCTCTTCTCGCGTAAAGGCGTCGTGATAATCAAGAAAGCACAAGCAAACCAAGTTCTTACTGAAGATTTACTCCTAGATGCTGTTCTCGAAGCTGGCGCAGAAGAAGTGAATGATCTTGGTGATTCATTTGAAATTCTCTCCGACCCAAGCGATCTCGTAGCTGTTCGTTCAGCGTTGCAGTCAAAATCACTTGATTATGAATCAGCAGATACTTCGTTCTTGCCGAGTATGTCGATACCACTCGATGCAGAATCGGCACAAAAGGTCTTTGGATTGATAGAAGCAATTGAAGATCTTGATGATGTGCAGAATGTGTACGGAAATTTCGATGTATCCGATGAGGTAATGGCGAGCCTCAACTAGCGAGAAAACGCTCCGACATAAGGTTGGACAATGCGAGTTTTGGGCGTTGATCCCGGTCTGACGCGATGTGGCATTGGCGTTATTGAAGGTACATCTCATAGCTCGCTCTCGATGGTTGATGTGGGTGTCATCCGAACTGATTCAGATCAACCCATTGATCAACGGTTGTTGCACCTTGAAAGAGAACTGACTCAATGGATTAAAAAGAGCGCTCCAGATGT
>RFMS01000098.1 GCA_009927575.1 Actinomycetota bacterium | reverse complement strand
ATTGAGGTAATTCAACCTGCAGTCCGTCGCGCAGTCTCAGCGACGAGATCGGGTCGAATTGGAGTAATCGGCACTCAAACAACAATAGATTCAAAAGCGTATGTCGATTCTTTTGCAGCTGCACCGCAACTGCAGATTACGTCTGTGCCATGTCCACTCTTTGTGGAATATGTTGAGCGCGGTGAAACTTCAGGGAGTGACATTACTGAGCTTGCTAAGAAATATTTACAACCGCTCAAAGATGCAGATATTGATACCTTGGTTTTAGGGTGTACGCATTACCCATTGCTTACAGGTGTTATTTCTTACGTGATGGGAAATAACGTGACCTTGGTTTCGAGCGCTGATGAAACTGCGAAAGATCTCTATCGAGTACTTGCTGAGCATCAGCTTTCGCGAACTGAAAAGAGCGCGCCAACACATCGATTTGTTGCTACTGGCGATGCCCAAAGTTTTGCCACATTAGCTCGTCGATTCTTAGGACCTGAAGTTGTCACTGTCGAGAAAGAGGTTAAGTAATGCAACGAGTCGATGGCCGTTCACCAGATCAATTACGACCAATTACTTTTACACGAGGTTGGCTCGATCATGCCGAAGGTTCTGTGCTTGTTGAATTTGGAAAGACTCGAGTTCTCTGCGCTGCATCGTTTACACCAGGAGTACCGCGATGGTTAGTCGGTAAAGGACAAGGGTGGGTTACTTCGGAATATTCGATGTTGCCACGTTCAACACACACTCGCTCTGATCGCGAGAGCGTTAAAGGAAAACTTGGTGGACGAACACAAGAAATTTCTCGATTAATTGGTCGATCACTTCGCGCTGTTGTCGATATGAAAGGCCTTGGCGAGAACACAATTGTTCTTGATTGCGATGTGTTGCAGGCAGATGGTGGAACTCGCACGGCAGCGATAACTGGCGCTTACGTGGCAATCGCTGATGCAATTACCTGGGCGAAGAAAGCTGGACATCTTGCAGAGAGCGCACAAGCGCTCAAAGGTTCAGTTGCTGCAGTAAGTGTTGGAATCATTAATGGCACACCGATGCTCGATCTGTGTTATACCGAAGATGTCACTGCGGAAACAGATATGAATGTGGTCTGCACTGGCACTGGTGAATTTATTGAAGTGCAAGGTACGGCGGAAGGTGCGCCATTTGACCGAGCGTTACTTGATAACTTATTAAATCTCGCCGTTAAAGGTTGCGCGGATCTGACTGCTCTGCAACGAACTGCGTTAGCTCAATAGTTTTCACCAGAGAATTTCTATGACTCGACTTGTTCTCTCATCGCGCAATAAAGGAAAGTTATTAGAACTTCAGCGCATGCTTGCCACAATTGCGCCACATATCGAACTGGTGAGCGTTGCAGATTTTCCAGAGATTGGCGATGTTGAAGAAACGGGCTCGACCTTTGAAGAGAATGCACTTTTAAAAGCAGAAACGATTGCGATGAAAACAGGTCTTGCTGCAATTGCAGATGACAGCGGGTTATGTATTGATGCGCTCAATGGTGCGCCAGGTGTGCTTTCTGCGCGATGGTCTGGCGAGCATGGAAATGACCGAGCAAATCTTGAAAAAGTTTTGAAAGAGATGGAAGAGGTGCAACCAGATAAACGGCAAGGAAAATTCGTATCTGTTGTTGCGCTCGCATTACCGGATGGAAGAACCGAGATTTGCCGCGGCGAGATTCATGGCGACATTCGCTATTCACCAGTTGGAGATGGCGGTTTTGGCTATGACCCAATCTTTCAGCCAGATGGCTATCACGTAACTATGGCTGAATTAAGCGCAGATGAGAAAGACAGAATCAGCCATCGTGGCCGAGCAATGCGCGCAATTACCCCGGTAATTGCCGAGCTCCTTAGCGAGTAATTGATTCATCAATACGGCGCTGGGGTATTCTTTACCTAGGTAAGTCAACAGAGGAGATCACGTGGCAGCGAAGAAAGCGGCTAAGAAATCAGCCAAGAAATCAGCGGCTAAGAAATCGACAAGCAAGAAGTCGGTGAAGAAAGCGGCGGTAAAGAAATCCGCAAGCAAGAAAGTTGCAAAGCGCTCCGCTAAGAAAGCTGCACCAAAGAAAGCGGCTAAAAAATCTTCAACATCAAAATCTTCAAGTAAGAAAGCTGCATCGGTTGTCATTCCACCAGTGCCAACGTCTTCACGTCCTGCTCAAGCAGCACAGAAGACTCAAACAATTTCAACAACTCCTGCGCCAACAAAGAGCGCACCAGCTGCATCAAAAGCGCCAGTTCAATCCAAGAGTTCTGGTCGAGTTCTCTTTTTAGTATTAGCAGGAATCGTCATTCTTGGACTCATTGTTGTTAATCGAGGCGGCGAGAGTGATGATGCTGCGCCAGCTGTTGATGCATCACCTTCAATGTCTCAATCAGCGGAAGCAACTCCGAGCGCTGAAGAATCACCTGCTGCACTTGCTGCGCATGGTGCACCACAAAAATTTGTTGCGATTGCAAATAACAATGGTGGCGTAACGCTTCGTTGGGTTGCTCCAGCAGAATCAGAGGGAATCACAGGCTATGACGTCTCGATTTCCTACAACGCGAAGGACTTCACGCTGGTATCAACAGTTCCAGCAAACCAACTTTCACTCGACATTGCTAAGAAAGATGAGACGGGCGGAACGCAATTCCTCGTTCAAACGGTCTACTCAGATGGCGTCAAAGTTGATGCGAAGAAGTTCGCACTTGCAGGTAAGTACGCATAATAAGATCACAAAATAAAAAGACCTCCCGAAAGGGAGGTTTTTTTATTTATTAAGTCTTTTTATTTATTGAGCACTTCAAGAATTGCCGAGACGTAAGCATTCACTCCAGGTGGATTTAAATGTACGCCATCAATTGCAAAGAATTCAGGATGGTTGAGAGAGATTGTTGCCCAATCAATCACCGAGACATTGGCGTAATTCGAAGTGACCTTTCGAACAATCTCATTGTTTGATTCACGCCATGGTCGAGGAACAGCAGTGTTCACGACAATGATGTGTGGCTGATTTTTTACCAATTCCATTACTTGCGTAAAGCTACTTTCAGTAATTGCATTGTTATTTCCGATATCAAAGATAATTGGCACGTTACCTGCAAATTCTTTATCTTTTTCGATGACTGAAAGAAGCTCGGGAAGTTGACGTCCAATTCGAGCGTTGATTAAACCAATGTGTCGGTACTTCTCTAATTCGCTGCGAATTCCAAGAATGACGGAGTCGCCGGTAACCCATAAACCTTCTGCTTTTTCTGCAGGTGCCGCCGAGATTTCCGATACTTCAGTAAGTCGCTTCATCTCAGCAAGTTCACGGTCGTGAGCCACATTGAGCGCATTGACTGCAATTGATGTCGATGCAACAAGAAGGAGCGTGCTAGTCAAAAGAACCGTAAGTCGTTGGCGTAACCGAACTTGTGGCGTGCGGTATTTCATGCCACGGAACCAAAGTTCTACATGTCCGCGTCGCACAGGTATCTCAATCCAACGTAGTGAGATATCAGCGAGTGCAAGAACAATAAGTATTCGCAATGAGTAGAGCGCCCACGTTTGGCCAGCGATATCGATGGATGGTCTTGTAACTTGGAAAATCACCCAATGCCAGAGATAAATTCCGTACGAGCGTTCACCTATCCACAGAAGAGGTTTCACGCTTAACAGCGGGGCAAAACGTGATGCAGGATGAACGACAGACATCAACGTCGCACAACCGAAATTCCTGCCAGTGGAAAAGCTAATCGATAGAGAGTGGGATCGGACTCATTAATAAATAGAAAAGTTGCCAAGAGTCCAAGAAGTCCAAAGACACCAACGCCGTCCACAAAATCTTGAGCGCGTTGCGAGATTGTTTTACTTAAGTTTTGTGGAATCCAACTCACAGCAAGTGCTGAACCGAGGAAAAGTCCAATGCTGTGGTATCGGTTCCGAAGTAGACGTGGCTTACAGCGTGACTTGCTGATGCATCAATCTTTATTGAATAGATAAAGAGTGCAATACCCGATGCACCTGCAGCAATAAGTGATGCAATCGGTATGTTCTTCTTTCCGAAATATTTCAAAATAAAGAGCAGTACTAATGGCCAGATCAGATAGAACTGTGCTTCCACAGCAAGTGACCATGTGTGTTGGAGTAAAGGCGGTCGGCCAATCGTTGAGAAGTAATCTTGTTGGCGCGAAACCAGTGACCAGTTCATTGAGCCGGTAAAGACATAAGGCAAATCCGTCAGAAATCTGCGCATCGTTTCTGGCGCCCAGACACCGACAAACATGGTGGTGGTAACCACCATAAAAACAAGTGCAGGAACTAACCGACGTAATCGATTGAAATAAAACTCACGCAGATCGAGTGCGCTTGAACGTTGAATGGAATCAAGAATTAATCGTGTGATGACATAACCTGAGATGACAAAGAAAAGATCAACGCCGAGAAAGCCACCGGGGATCCACGAAACTCCTAAGTGATACAGAAGTACTGCAATAACGGCAACGGCACGGAGGCCATCAATTGGCGCGATGTAGCTCTGCGCCTTGCGAACTGTCATGCCCGTACTCAAGCGCGTCGAAGCCGCAATTAGCGGCGCTTCTTAGCAGCGCGTTTTGGTGCAGAAGCGCGCTTAGTTACTTTCTTCTCTGCTGCTTTCTTCGACTCTAGTTTTTCAGCAAGCGATGCAACATTAGAAGGAGAGGTTCGTGGTTTTCCATCTCCAGAAATCGCGCTCAATACTTTCTGTTGCATATCTGCTAACCGATTAAACGCAGAATTGAGACGGTCTCTTGACTGTGAGATTGCGTTCTCTGCAGCATCTAATGATTGAGTTTGAATGCGATAGAGGCGTTCTGCTTCAGCCATCACGCCTTGTAGCCAGGTGCGATACTCAGCAACTTCGGTTGTTGCAGAGGTTACGAGAAGTTCTGCTTCTTTCTTTGCTTGCGACGTTAATGAGTTTGCCTCACGACGCTTTGTCGTCAAAATTTCTTCTGCTTCACTCTCTGCTTGCGCAATCATGTCAGCAGCATCAGCTTCGGCAGCTTTGATGTATTGACGGCCACGTGATTCGGCTTGAGAAAGTGAGCTCTTTGCTTTTATTTCTGCACTTTCAATTGTCGAGCGGGCAGCGCGTTGGCTCTCGGAAAGAATTTTTTCAGCGGTGGCATTTGCTCGCGCTTCACGTTGTTGCGCTGTCTTGATAATCGACATTGCAGTTTCGGTTGCAAGAATTTCAAACTCTTCTTTGGAGAGCGCAGTGATATCGCGACGGGAACGTAGATCGTTTAGCTGTGATTCCAACTCGCGAATTCTTTCAATGGCATTTGGTCGATCAGCGCCATTAGGTGTGCCAGCGTTGGAAGGTTGCGAAGATGTTTGAGGAGATTGGTCACCTTTGAAACCAACCCATGATAAAAAGTTCTTATCTGCCATCTCTGACTCCTTCGTTTGAGGTCGCCAATCTTCCCACGCCTGAGTTACCCCTGAAAACGCCTCTTTAGAGGTAATTTCTTCGCAGAATGTGCGAGGAACGCACAAGGCGCTCACATAAAACCCTGCCGGTGCTCCAAGGAGTGAATGGAATCTTTCACCTATCAGCCCGGACTAGTCAGGGGTCCGGGCTCAGCTTTCAAAGAGTTGAAAGTTGAAAGACACGAAAGTTGAAAGAGAAGAAAGAAATTAAGCCAACGAAAGAAACGGAGCACATTATGAAAAAGATTGTGTCAGTTTTCGCAACCGCGTTACTTTTAAGCGTTGCAGGAATTGCTTCAGCAAGTGCGGATACCAAATCTGATTATCAAGCGGCACGAGCAACATATAAGGCAGCGATTGTTACTTACAAGACTGCTGTAACAAATGCACACACAGCTATTGAAAGTGCGCGAGCAACATTTAAGAGCGCTCGTGACGCTGCAACAACTAAAGAAGCAAAAGCAGCAGCAAAGGCGACCTTTGAAAGTGCTAAGACCGCTGCAAAGGCTGGAATTCCTACTAAGCCAGTAAAACCTGTTAAACCAGCACAACCATAGAAAGCAAAATATAAGAAATCGATTCCTCCCGAGAAAAAGATGGGCACGAAGGGCCAGAGAAATCTGGCCCTTCTTCTTGTAGAGAAAACCATGTGATAGAAACACCCCATGACATTTCGATCTCCGATTTTTGAACTCAGCTCCACTTATATCGATGACATGGCCAAACTTTCGCCGATGGGGTGTACATATCTCGGCATTAAAGGCTACGACCATGAACTTGATGATTTCTCTGTCGAGGGACGAAAGCCGTCTGCTGAATTAATTTCAAATACGTTGAAGAAACTTGAGTCACTTCAACCCATTGATGACATCGACCGAATTGCAAAAGCGGTAATGCATGAACGTTTAAGCTCCAGTAAAGAACTTCATGACACGTATGAAGAGCACACAATGTGGAACGTTCTGCTCTCGCCGGTTCACTCCATTCGCCAAATCTTCGAAATGATGGCGCACGAGAGTTCTGAAGATTTCGCCATCATGACCGAACGAATGTCGAAAGTGGAATGGGCCCAGAACACTTGGTTCTCCTGCATTATGGATATGTCCAAGATGGGCAAAGTAACTGCGCGTCGACAAGTTCTCGGACTTATCAATACATTGGAAACTATTGGTAAAGGTGGTTATTCCAACTTTGCTAAGAAAGCTGATCCTGCTAACACGTACCCACAACTTCACGAGAATGCAAAGAAAGCAGATGCTGCAGCAGCTGCGCTAGCGATTCGAGTGAAGAGTGAGTACTTGCCTCTTGCACGAAGTGAAGATGCATTTGGTGAAGATCGATATCGAATGTGGGCGAGATTTTTTACAGGTGCTCAACTAGATCTTCGAGCAACATATGAATGGGGCTTAGAAGATTTACAGAATATTAATGATCGAATGTGGCGAATTGCGCCGAAGTTAAAACCTGGTGCAAAGACGCTTCGCGAAGTTGCAGATTTCCTCGATGAATCACCAGATCACACAGTTAAAGGCAACGATGAAATTCTCAAGCGACTCAAAGCATTTACTGCAGCTGCTGCCGATCGTCTTGATGGTGTTCACTTTGATATCGATGATCGGATTCGATTCTGCGATGTCAGGCTTGCACCAGAAGGCAGCGCATCGGCTGCTTATTACATGTCACCGAGTGAAGATCTCTCACGACCAGGAACCACGTGGCTTCCTACATTAGGAAAAGATGTTCATGGCTGGTGGAACTTAGTTTCAACCTGGTATCACGAAGCAATTCCAGGTCACCATCTACAAAATGCTGTGGCTATTCTTGAAAAAGATCGTCTCTCACGATTCCAACGAACTGAAGCCTGGATTAGTGGTTATGGCGAAGGTTGGGCGCTTTATGCCGAGCGATTTATGGATGAACTCGGCGCATTCGATGAGCCAGGAATTGAAATGGGTTTCCTCTCCGGCCAGGGGCTACGCGCAGCACGAATCGTTGTCGATATCGGAATGCATTGTGGTTATAAAGATAAGAATGGCAATGTGTGGAACGCAGATAGCGCTCGAGAGTTACTTATCAATTACGCGCTCCTTGATAAAGAGCATGCAACATCTGAAGTGGATCGCTATTTAGGTTGGCCAGGCCAAGCAATTTCCTACAAAGTAGGAGAGCGCGTGTGGATGAAATCTCGCGAAGATGCCAAGGCTCGCCTCGGTGCGAAATTCGATATGAAGAAGTTCCATTCATATGCGCTGAAGTTAGGACCAATGGGTCTTGATCCATTTGCGGTGGAGATGTCGAATTGGGATGGAAACTAATTAAGAAACTAATGAATTGGTTTAGCTCGTCCTACTAATTCATAAAACGCCCACATGCAGATGACGGCAAAAGGTGCATTAAATCGCTCTGCCGAACTTCGCGATAACGCATTGAGAAGTGCGCTTACTCCATAGAGTGCAATAAGCAGTTGTGCCAATCGCCACGACGAAATACTCCAAGCTCCATTTCGGTCATATAAAAGTTTTCCAAAGTAGATCTGACCGATCATCAAAAGCGCTTCGATGCCGTAGATAATTCGAATGGCGAGCGGGAATGAATCGAATTGCCCACCAGCTGCTCGTGTGCGAACCCACTCCGCGTTAAGTGCTACTGCGGTGACAATGCAAATATTCCATGAACTTCCGATTACAAGGAGTGGAAATGCCGCCTTTCGCATACCGGTGAGAATACTCTTGTCATCAAAGGTTTCTGAATTTTTAATCGAAGGGAAACAATGAAGACTCAAAAGTTTTTCGCAGAGCTCTTAGGGACTGGATTTCTCACCATGTCGATTCTTGGTTCGGGAATGATGGCCAAAAACCTCACAGATAATGGTGGTGTTCAACTGCTGATTATTGCTTTCGCGACGGTTGTCACACTCGGATTAATGATCTCGCTGATGCAGCCCATTAGCGGTGCGCACTTCAATCCTGCGGTCTCACTTATCGCATTTGTTAACAAGCAAATCAAAGCTGTTGAACTTTTGAATATGGTTCTCACACAAGTAATTGGTGCAATTCTTGGCGCAATCATTGCCAACGTTATGTTTGGTCATGCTGCGCTGGAATCAGCCACAACAGATCGCACAGGATCTGCGCTCCTCTTCAGTGAAGTTGTTGCTACAGCAGGACTTATTTTTTCTATAATGATGGCGATATATAACGGCAAGCCTCAAACATTGCATTGGATTGTTCCGCTCTGGATTGGTGGCGCTTACTTCTTTACCTCGTCAACAACGTTTGCAAATCCCGCTGTGACATTTGCGCGTACGTTTAGCGATAGCTTGACCGGTATCTCAATGAGTTCAGCCGGGCTCTTTATCGTTGCGCAGATCATTGGGGCATTTGTAGGACTTGGCGCAGCAAAGATTGTAAAAATTAATAATTGAAAGGTTTAGATTTATGAAAACTGTTCTCTTCGTCTGTGTGCATAACGC
>RFMS01000075.1 GCA_009927575.1 Actinomycetota bacterium | reverse complement strand
AAAAGAAGGTTGAGCCCAACAAGAAGAGCCGAGATCATCGCAATGTTAAAAGCTTTAAATTGCGAAGTTCTCTTTCGCATTAACTCGATGGACCTTTCGGCAAGCCAGAATGAATCTCTTTACAGGTCGGACAGATCGGAAATTTTTGTGGATCTCGGTTTGGCACCCACTTCTTACCGCAGAGTGCAATCACTGGCTTTCCTGTTACAGCAGATTCCACAATCTGGTCTTTGCGCACAAAGTGGGAGAAGCGCTCGTGATCGCCTTCATCTAATTCGAATTCAACGCTCTCGCGAGTAAGCGTCTGCGTATCAGATTGCGGTTCTCTCTCAAATCCCACGCAACAAGCATAAGCGTCGATTGCGTAGACTGTCCTGATGAAGGATCTTCTCCGCACCGAACATTTGTCACGTTCTGACGTCGACATGATTCTTGCCACTGCAGCAGATTTTGCAAAAGATCCATTCCGTTCAAAGCAGGAATTAGCCAATAAAACTGTTGCTATTTATATGACAAAACCATCAACTCGTACGCGTCTTGCATCCGAGACTGCAACAGCCCACTTAGGTGGCACGCCAATATTTATTCGTGGCGACGAACTACAACTTGGTCGCGGTGAAACAATCGCTGACACTGCCCGAATTATTAGTGGATTTTGCAGCGCAATGATTATTCGCACCTTTGCTCAAGCTGATGTTGATGAATTAGGTAAATGGGCAACAATTCCCATTATTAATGCGTTGACCGACGATGATCATCCAACCAACTTCTTGCTGATTGGTTAACTATCCGTGAGAACTTTGGTGAAAACGTTGCTGGTCGAAAGTTTGTCTATCTTGGCGATGGCAACAATATGGCTAACTCGTGGTTAATTATGGGAGCAATCATGGGTGCACATGTTGTTGCCGCAACACCGTCTGGAAAGTGGGCACCATCTGCAGAAGCGATTGCTACCGCACAGAAGATTGCTGCTCGAAGCGGTGCAAAGGTCGAAGTTCTTCACGATCCAGAAATTGCAGCAAAAGACGCATCTGTTCTCTATACCGATGTCTGGATGTCGATGGGCGATCCAGAATCAGAACGGGCAGAAAAATCCAAAGTGCTAGCACCATTTTCCGTCACTGAACAATTAATGTCACTGACAACTTCAGATTCACTCTTCATGCATTGTTTACCTGCTCATCGAGGCGAAGAAGTCGCGGCATCTGTGATTGATGGAACACGTTCTGTTATATGGCGCGAAGCATTTCACCGGAGAACGACCATTCAATCGCTGCTGTATCACCTCACTCGTGGTGAAATTCAAGGGGTTTCGCACTAGCCTGTGTCCATGCGCGTACTCGTTCCGGCCGAAACAAAAGCTGGTGAGAAACGCGTCGCATTAGTTCCAGACATTATTTCTAAACTCACTCGAGCAGGTTTAACCGTCGCTGTGCAATCTGGTGCAGGTATTCACTCGCAAGCGCCAGATAATGATTTTCAGAGCGCCGGAGCAGAGATAGTTGCTTCGTCAAACCTCGATAGTGAATTAGCAAAAGCAGATGTTGTTGCCTCGGTGCAACCACTCTCGCCAGAAATGATGAAGAAACTTAAGCGCGGCGCAATCACCATTTCATTCCTCTCTCCCACTGGTGCAACAGATTCCATTAACGCTGCGGCAAGTTCCGGTGTTACCGCATTTTCCATGGAGATGATTCCGCGAATCTCACGTGCGCAATCAATGGATGCATTAACTTCACAAGCGCTCTGTGCTGGTTATCGCGCAGCACTAGTTGGCGCAGAGTTATCACCACGATTCTTTCCATTATTAATGACTGCTGCTGGCACAGTCACGCCCGCGCAAGTTCTCGTTCTCGGTGCCGGTGTTGCTGGACTTCAAGCAATCGCAACTGCACGTCGACTTGGAGCAGTTGTCTCTGCTTACGATGTACGACCATCTTCAGCTGATGAAGTGCGTTCCATGGGCGCAACATTTATCGATCTCGATCTTGAAGTTCTTGAAGGCGCTGGCGGATATGCGCGCGAAATGACAGAAGAGCGCGCAGCAAAACAGCGCGAACTTCTTACGCCATTTATTACTAAATCAAATGTACTTATTACTACTGCAGCAGTTCCTGGTCGACCTGCACCACGACTTGTTACTGCTCAGATGTATTCACAGATGGCAGCTGGCTCTGTCATTGTTGATCTCGCTGCCGAATCTGGTGGAAACGTTGAAGGGTCACAACCTGGCGAAACAATTACTACTCCAAGTGGTGTGGTGATTTGGGGCGGTAAAGATGTGCCATCACAACTACCTTTCCACGCATCTTCGCTCTATTCACGAAACGTGGTCAATCTCCTGATGTTGATGACAAAGTCAGAGACGACAGATGGCGCTACTCGCGCAACCGTTACCCCTGATTTTGCCGATGAAATTATCGCTGCCGCTGCGCTCACTCACGATGGCGCAATTCGAGAGAGGAAGTAGCGATGGAAGCTATTGCTTTGATTTCAATCTTCGTACTCGCAGTATTCGTTGGCTTTGAAGTAGTGTCGAAAGTTTCATCAACGCTTCACACCCCGCTGATGAGCGGTGCTAACGCAATCCACGGAATTATCTTGGTCGGTGCAATCATCGTTGCCGATCACGCAAAAACGAATCTGGAATTAATACTCTCCATTCTTGCGGTCGTGCTTGCAACGATCAATATGGTTGGCGGATTTGTGGTTACCGATCGAATGTTAGAAATGTTTAAGGGTAAGAAGAAGGAAGGTAAATAATGAATACCTTTCTCTATGACCTCATTGGTTTAGCAGCCGGCGTCTGTTTTATTCTCGCTCTCAAAGGCCTTTCTCACCCACGTACTGCTCGACGCGGAAATACGCTCGGTGCAATTGGTGCAACGATTGCAACTGTTTTAGTTTTCTTTAGTTCAGAGAACGAACATCGCAATCTGCCTCTTATTCTTGGTGCGATTGCTTTCGGTGTACTCGTCGGTGTTCCAGCCGCTCGCAAAGTTCAAATGACACAGATGCCACAACTTGTTGCGCTCTTTAATGGCGTCGGTGGTGGCGCTGCAGCGCTCGTTGCCATTGTGGAATATCTCCACCTTGGAACTGAAGCAACAACAGCAGAAGTCATCGCAACTGTCTTTACTGTTGTCGTCGGTTGCATTTCATTTTCAGGTTCAATCATTACCTTCTTGAAGTTGCAAGAGTTGATGACCACTCGCCCAGTTATTTTCCCGGCAGGTCGATTTATTATCGCGGCCACACTCGCTGCAGTTATTGGAGTTGCAGGATGGGTTATCGCAGCTCTCGGCACAACCCCACTCTTGATTTTGGCCGGTTTATCGCTGCTTTTCGGCGTTCTCTTCGTGCTTCCAGTTGGTGGCGCAGATGTGCCAATCGTTATCTCACTGCTTAATGCATTTACCGGCTTAACAGTTGCGGCATCTGGTTACGTTCTTCAAGCAACGCTCTTGATTATTGCCGGAACACTTGTCGGTGCATCGGGAACTATTTGACGCGATTGATGGCAGAAGCGATGGGCCGTTCACTCTTTGGCACGCTCTTCGGTGCATTTACGGCGAAAGCATCCGATCAAGCAGGTGGCGCAGAAACTCGTCCAGTGAAATCTGGATCGCCAGATGATGTCGCCATTCTTCTCAACTACGCGCGCCGCGTTGTGATTGTTCCTGGATTCGGCCTTGCTGTTGCTCAAGCACAACACACAGTTCGCGAATTAGCAGATTTGATGACAGCAAAAGGAATCGATGTTGCATATGGAATTCATCCAGTTGCTGGTCGTATGCCTGGACATATGAACGTTCTCCTTGCTGAAGCAAATGTTCCCTACGAACAATTAGCGGAGATGGATGAAGTCAATCCAACATTCCCACAAACAGATGTTGCACTCATCATCGGTGCAAACGATGTTGTTAATCCAGCAGCAAAGAACACGCCAGGATGTCCGATCTATGGCATGCCGATTCTTGATGTCTCACAAGCAGGCAATGTGATCTTCTTGAAACGTTCAATGCGACCAGGTTTTGCTGGAATCGAAAACGAACTTCTCTTTGATCCTAAGACAACACTTCTCTTTGGTGATGCCAAAGCATCGTTAACAAAAGTTGTCTCTGCGCTTAAAGCTCTCTAATTTAAAACTTTTTATTCAGAAAGTTTTTTGGTCGAACTTTCCTGCATCTCAGTAGGTGCACCATGCACCGAGAGAATCTCTTCGCCGGCATCCTTTGAAACCATCGAGCCAGAAAGTTTGCTTCCCTCGCCAGAACGATTGAGCGTGCGGGAGCGTTCTTTGACCCACTCTTTGTGGTCTGCAGGCACGATTCCCAATACGCCACGTTGAAAATCTTCAAAAGCTTGAAGTACTTCGCGCTTTGTATTCATCACAAATGGCCCCATCCACGCCACCTGTTCGCGAATTGGTTCGCCACCGAGAATTAATACATCCATCTCAGGTGATCGTCCTTCTTGTGAAGCGTCTGCCGTAATAACAAGTGTGTCGCCATCTTTCATCACCGCAAGTTGTCCCATGTGAACTGGTTGGTTTTTCTCACCAACGCTGCCACGACCATTAAGTGTGTAGACAAGTGAGTTGTAATTGGGATTCCATGGCAGACGAAGTTGTGCACCTGCTTGAAGTGTTGCATGCACAATCGTGATGGGAGTTTGCGTTGAACCAGGGCCTTGATGGCCAGCGATGTCACCGGCAATTACTCGAATGAGCGCGCCACCATCATGAGATGCAAGGAGTGCAACGTTCTTTGCGCGGATATCTTGATACGCAGGTTGTGACCACTTCTTTGCTGCTGGCAAATTTACCCACAATTGAAATCCGTGAAAGAGTCCACCGCTCATCACTAAATGTTCAGGTGGTGTTTCAATATGCAAAATTCCTGCACCGGCAGTCATCCATTGCGTATCGCCATTAGAGATAGTTCCGCCGCCGCCATGATTATCAAAGTGATCGAAGATGCCGTCGATAATGTAAGTAACTGTTTCAAAACCGCGATGGGGATGCCATGGAGTTCCTTT
>RFMS01000094.1 GCA_009927575.1 Actinomycetota bacterium | reverse complement strand
ACTGACCCGATGTCAGTTCCAATCAACACGCTTCGCAATTTAGGTTTCACCATCGTTCCCACAATGACTGATGGCACGGACAAGTTGGTGCTGAGTGGAATTCTCGGCGATGATGCGCAACGCGCAAGCCTCATTACGACAATTACATCGTTAGTACGCACAAATAATTTTGATGGCATCGATCTTGACTTTGAAAATTTCGCATTTACCGATGGCAAGGCGTCATGGTCAGTTACACAGCCGAGATGGATTCAATTTGTGAAAGAGCTTGCAACAGCGCTTCACAACGAAAAGAAGCTTCTTTTCATTACTTCGCCCGTTGATTTTGATCCAAAAGTTCGAGCAGGTGGTTACTCTGTTTATTCGTGGCGCGAAATTGCGCCGTACATCGATCGATTACGAATCATGACGTATGACTACTCAACATCAGCAATCGGACCTATTGGACCATTGCCGTGGGTAGAAGATGCAATCAAATATGCAACGAGTGTGGTTCCGGCATCAAAAGTTTTTATTGGCGTGCCTGGATATGGTCGAGATTGGGTTGATTCCGTATCGGGAACATGCCCGGTAGAAGTACAAGGAACTATCACCACCAAAGCTAAAGCGGCGACATTTGTGATGCGCGATGCGGCAAATCTTGCGGCAAGTTACGGTGCGACGCCGGTGTATAAAGATAAAGAAGGTGAAGTCACTTTCAGTTACGCCAAAACATTCACCGGGCAGAACGCTTCAGGTCTTCCCACAACCTGCACCGCTAAACGTGTTGCGTGGTATCAAGATTCGCGATCGTATGTCGAGCGGGCAAAACTAGTTGCGAAATATCGATTAGGCGGAATCGTTCTCTGGACGATGGGAATGGAAGATGCGACAACGATGCCAGCAGTTCGCGCATTTGCCCAAACAATCGCACCAGATGTTGTGGTCAGCTCACTAGCGCTTGATAAGAAAAATGCGCAGTTTGGCGATGCGATAAATATTTCCACGCTCTTTTCTCTCCCCGATAAACAACCGATTGCAAATCTTCCGATTCGTATTGAAAGCAAGAACAGCGATGGCAGTTGGCGAAAGATTTACGAAGGCGTTACTGACTCCAATGGCAAAGTTTCAGTCTCAGCGCTTTTAGGTAGTTCATCAATTCTTCGGGCAACGTCAGAGAGTTCATGGGAGCGGTTGGCGAGCCAATCTGCAGAAAATGGCGCAACGATTTCGCCGATAATTGAAATTTCTGCTCAACCAGTTGCGAGGGTAAGTACACAATTTCTCATTCGCGGATCGCTTCAACCTCGAACGAGCAACGTCTCTATCGTTGTTGAGAAGTTAGTCAATGGCCTTTGGCAGAAAGTGACCTTAAAGAGCGCTCAAGTAAGTGATGGCAGCGGAAGTTTCGCTATTGCACTTACAGAAGCGAGCGAGGGATTTGTGAGTTATCGCGTGCGAACTGGCGCAACAGCTTCACTTGAGAGCGCCGTCAGTTCACCAATCACAATCGTGATCAAGTAGCGCGCTGCATTTTTATATAGATTTCTATTTCGTGAATACTTATTAATATTTCATAATACGGTTATGGGAACCCTGACAGAGGAAAAGTCGGAGACTGATATCCGACCTGATCGGCCATGGGTTACCGTTGTTTGGGACGATCCGGTAAATCTCATGTCGTATGTCACCCATGTTTTTATGGTGCTCTTTCATTTCTCTAAAGAGAAAGCCACAGAGCTCATGATGAAAGTCCATAACGAAGGTAAAGCGGTGGTTACTTCTGGAACTCGCGAAGAGATGGAGCGCGATGTACAACGCCTCCATGAATATGGGTTGTGGGCGACTGTGCAGCGAGATGATGAGCTGTGAAAAATAAAGGTGGGACCGGTTTCTTTCGAAGTGGCGACGATAAAGTCTTTGCAGTTTTCACATCTCAAGAAGCGCATGTTCTAATAAATCTCACCGAACAGATTCTCGAACTTCTAGGCGAAGATGATCACGTCGATGATGAGATGCGAGAATTTATGAGCATCGTTGGAATTTCTACCAATGATGCGCCACCACAAGATCCAGTACTCCATCGTTTATTGCCTGATGCATATTCCGATACAAACGCTGCTGGTGAATTCCGGCGATATACCGAACATGGATTGCGCGAAAAAAAGCGCGCGCATGCAAACACGATTCGTGAAGCGTTACTTCCACAAGACGAAGAGTGGGATGGTGATCAGCCGCTCGATCTTGGCTCCATTGAAGTTGAAGTTCCGATGACTGAAATTATGGATTGGCTCGGCGGCCTTAACGACATTCGATTGGCGTTAGCTGTGCGATTGGGAATTGAGAAACCACCAGCAGATGAGCAGCATAAAAAATATGAATTGATGACAGAGAGCGATCCCATGAAAGCGGTGTATGCGGTCTATTCATGGCTCGGTTGGTTGCAAGAGAGTTTGATTCAACTTTTATAGCGGGTTCGTCTCGAAGTAACGAGTAAATAATCGAAGAAATGAATTGTTCAGTACCCTTAGCGCGTGATGTCGAGCCAGTCAACTAATCCCAATTCACCCATTGGAATCTTTGATTCAGGTGTAGGTGGATTAACTGTTGCTCGTGCCGTAATTGATCAATTACCGAATGAATCAATTCTTTATGTGGGTGATACCGCGCGTACGCCTTATGGTCCGCGTCCTAGCCGAAGTTCGAGCATTTTCATTAGAGATTATGGATAAGTTAATTCAGGCAGGTGTTAAAGCGATAGTCATCGCGTGTAATACCGCAAGTTCAGCGATGTTACGTGATGCGCGTGAACGATATTCAGTTCCGGTC
>RFMS01000111.1 GCA_009927575.1 Actinomycetota bacterium | reverse complement strand
GCACACTCGGGGCAGGAAAAGTAGAAGTGCTTTCTGCCGGATCTGCGCCAAAAGATTCAATCAATCCTGTTGCAGTTGCGGCAATGGCAGAAGTTGGAATTGATATTGCAAATAACGTGCCAAAAGTTCTGACGCCTGAAGCGGTCCAGATGTCCGACGTCGTTATCACCATGGGTTGTGGCGATGCCTGTCCGTTCTACCCGGGCAAACGGTATGAAGATTGGAAACTCGACGATCCAGCTGGACAAGGAATTGAACAGGTTCGAAGGATTCGTGATGAGATTAGGGAGAAGGTCGCGAAGCTGCTCGCAGAGATCACTGTGTAGTCAAAAGTGTCCGATTTGCCCGTAAAGTTATAGAAAATTAACCAATTTACTCACAATTTCAGGGTGCGGGATCCTCTCAGCAGGTTCACACTATTCCTTGCTAGCGAGACATGGGAGTTCCTCGAGGGCTTCAATGTTTTGTAGCTCACGGGCTAAATGGTCCGCGAAAACTTAAGCTCTCACGGAGGCTTATTGCATGGTTGCTCTAAATAGTAATCAATGGAATCTCGTCTACAACGTATTTTCGTTCGGCTTGATCTCCATGCTTGCTTGCACGGTCTACACACTTGTTTCACAAGGCCGTGTACTTCCTAAGTATCGCAATGCGCTTGTGATGTCATCAATGGTTACATTCATTGCTGGTTATCACTACTGGCGTATTTTCAACTCATTCTCCGAGTCATCTGCTGCAATGTCAGTAAAGATCACCGGCGAACAGGGTTCATTCAATGAGGCATATCGTTATGTTGACTGGTTGCTTACTGTGCCACTACTTCTTGTTGAAGTAATCGCAGTTCTCGCACTTGCGAAAGAAGTTTCCAAGTCATTGATCTCACGCCTCGTTCCTGCATCTGCAGCGATGATTGCTCTTGGATATCCAGGAGAAATCTCCAACGATCAAAATACTCAGATTTTGTACGGAGTGCTTTCCACACTTCCATTCCTTTACATTCTCTATGTTCTCTTCGTTGAACTCGGCAAGTCCCTTGATCGTCAACCAGATGGCGTTGCTGCGACCGTAGGTCGTCTCCGCCTTCTCTTGATCGCAACATGGGGCGTTTACCCAGTCTCTTACATTCTTGGAATGGGAGACGGAGTTGCCTCTGCAAGCCAATTCGTCGGTGTTCAAGTGGGTTACACCATTGCTGACATCTTGGCGAAGTGCGTATTCGGTCTCACAATTTTGAAGATCGCACGCATGAAGTCACATGCAGAAGGAATGAAGGACGACCACTAGTCGTTATTCATTGATGTACCGACATCGGTACGTGTTTTAGAAAGTAAGAGCGTCAGGAAACTGGCGCTCTTACTCTTTTTATCAATACTTTTAAACACCTTTTCATTACTTTGTTATTACTATTGTTTCCAGTAAGCGGAGCGATACGTACCAAGGGAGATATTGATGTTGAGCAAAATGGCGTTAAATAACTATCGGATGGCCGGCTATCTACTACTCGCAATCGGTTTGATCAACCTCCGCTATCAAACTGGCCACTCCAACGTACTAGTTCACAGTTTATTAATTATCGTTCCTGGCGTTCTGCTTATTGGTGTTACATTTTTACGAAGCGCTCAGAGCTTTCTCGCTAAGCGAGAAGTGATGTGGATGCTCGCCGCAATTGGTGCCGCGTTAGTCGTGTGGGCAATTACCAATTAATTGGTTACGAATTAATTTCTGTAGATTGTCTTCTGAGTGACTTTCACAGAAATTTTCACGGCAAAGAGT
The DNA here is from genome assembly GCA_009927575.1 of Actinomycetota bacterium. GTDB lineage: Bacteria > Actinomycetota > Actinomycetes > Nanopelagicales > Nanopelagicaceae > UBA7398. The sequence goes on along the minus strand of RFMS01000111.1, from coordinate 24,230 downwards.
AGTTTTCAGCTATGAACCTCATTGAAAATTTTGACGAGGTGATGAAGGTTGCCCAGAAATTAAAGATCCATCCGGCGATGATTGAAATATGGGTGCCTCGATCTGAATTCGTTCGAGCATTTGCCAATGACCAAAACCTTTCAGTCACGAGACGATCTGAAACCTTCTTCGGTTGGGCATTTGGCCCAAATCCAACATTCGATAAAGACTGGCGAGAGTGTGCGGTTACCCGCAGCACCCCGCGCGAGAAGACTTCTCATCTGAAATTAATCAGCCAATGGGATGCCTACGGAATGGCTACGCAACAAATGCAGGATTCCACGCACCTTTCGTATGAAGTACTTACTGATCATGATGAGATCAACCGCATGATAGAAAAAGATGCGCCAGAACTCTCAATTCGCGCAGATGATTCAGAAGTTGTTGCGTGGATTGGATTAAGGAGCGGTTCACTTGTTGCTCTTGGAGCGCTCTGTCAGTGGGAATCAGGCTTCCATGTCTTATCGGCAATTGTGGTGAAAACAGAAGAACGCGGAAGAGGATTGGGTCGAAAAATTACTGAAGCACTTGTCGATTACGCCTTCAAGAGAGAGATACGTTATGTCGCACTTGGTGTGCGAGCTAAAAATGATGCCGCGATTAAAACGTATGAACGAATTGGTTTTGAAAAGTTAGGTGAATTCAACACCTTTTCGATTCAATAATTTTTTTCAGTGCTCACGTGAATCCTGGTGCGGGAGGTGGGACTTGAACCCACACGACCGAAGTCACAGGTTCCTAAGACCTGCGTGTCTGCCATTTCACCACTCCCGCGAAATGAAGGGCTAAGGCTACATGACTTATATAGAGGTAACTTCAAGCATAAATATTCGCGAGTATCTCGCGTGAAACGGTAGCCTTATCTAGGTGTCAGCACATCACCAACTTTCCGAAGCAATACGTTCAGCAGTAAATGCTGCGCACGCTTCGGGTGCGCTCTCAGTACTTGCGCCTGATGTCATCACGTTGGAGAGACCAAAAAATAGAGATCATGGCGATTACGCAACGTCGATTGCGCTCGTTCTTGCGAAAGCTGCCGGTAAACCGCCGCGTGAAATTGCTGAAATTGTTGTGAAAGCACTCTCTGGAAATTCAACGATTGAAAAATTAGAGATTGCAGGTCCTGGCTTTATCAACATCACGTTAGCTAAAGCTTCACAAGGCGCAGTAGTTACCTCGATTCTTACACACGGTGGAAAATTCGGGCTGGGTAATTCGTTACACGGTGTGAAAATCAATTTGGAATTTATTAGTGCAAATCCAACTGGCCCACTTCACTTAGGACACACTCGGTGGGCGGCTGTTGGCGATGCGCTTGGTCGAGTATTAACTGCAGCTGGCGCTGAAGTGACGCGCGAGTTTTATGTGAATGACCGTGGTGTTCAGATGGATCTCTTTGGTGAATCTATTCGAGCATCTGCAATCGGTATCGCTCGACCGGAAGCTGGCTATCAAGGCGCTTATATTGATGATTTAGCTGCGCAGATCAAGAGCGAACATCCCGAATTTGTTACTTTGCCAGAGAAAGAATCGATTGTGGCCTTTCGGAGGCTGGATATGCGCTACAACTGAAGCAACAGCAAGATGTTCTCGAACGATTCGGAACACATTTTGATGTCTGGTTCTCTGAGCGTTCCATGCATGAGAAAGATGCCATCGCAAAAGCGATGAAACAATTAAAAGCTCAAGGTCATGTCTTTGAAGACGAAGGTGCAACCTGGCTACGCACAACAGATTTTGGTGACGATAAAGATCGAGTTCTGATCAAATCTGATGGCGAATTAACGTACTTTTCATCCGATACCGCGTACTACGTGAACAAGCGCGATCGCGGGTTTGATATCTGCATTTACATGCTCGGCGCAGATCATCACGGTTATGTTGGTCGTTTGAAAGCAACAGCAGCGTGTGCTGGAGACAATCCCGAATACAACATTGAAGTCATGATCGGGCAGTTAGTAAAGATCATGGAAGGTGGGGAAGAGGTAAAACTCTCCAAGCGCGCTGGCACGATTATTACGTTGGAAGATTTAGTAGAAAAAGTTGGCGTCGATGCTGCGCGGTATACATTGATTCGTTATCCCGTAAATACACCAATGGTGCTCGATGTCGATTTATTAAAGAAACGCACTAACGACAATCCGGTCTATTACGTGCAATACGCACATGCTCGAATCGCTGCGGTTTTGCGTAACGCGGTTGAATATAAAATTCGCTACGGACTAGATGTCTATCAACCTGAGCTGTTAGTGCACGAGCGTGAGCGAGAACTTTTAGGAGCGCTCGCCGAATATCCACTTATCGTTGAGAGCGCAGCGTCGATGCGCGAACCGCATCGCATCGCCCGATATATCGAAGCGTTGGCTGGGCTCTATCACGGGTTTTACTCCGATTGTCGAGTACTACCGATGGGCGACGAAGTGCCATCTGCGCTCCATGCAACGCGCGCTACTCTCTGTGAAGCCGTTCGCCAAGTAATCTATAACGGACTTTCTTTATTAGGTGTTCATGCACCGGAGCGGATGTAGCGATGTGGTCGACAAATGCCCGCTTCATCAATGGTGAGTTGGAGATTGCCGGCTGTTCAGCAACGGCACTTGCACAAGAATTTGGTACGCCACTTTTTGTTATCGATGAGGAAGATTTTGCACTTCGCGCACGTGCGTGGAAATCAGCACTCGAAAATAATTTTGGCGCTCATTCGGGAACGGTCTATTACGCTGCAAAAGCATTTATTTCAATCGAAGTTGCGAAATGGTTGAAAGCAATCGGCGTAGGGATTGATGTCTGTTCAGGTGGTGAGTTATCAGTCGCGCTCGCTGCAGGATTTCCCGCCGATCGCATTGAATTACACGGAAACAATAAATCGGTAGCAGAAATTACTCAGGCAATCGAGGCTGGCGTAGGAACAATCGTCGCCGATTCACTGATCGAACTCGATCGAATCTCTCAGATTGCAACACGAGCCGGCGTGACGCAAAAGGTATTACTTCGAATCACTCCTGGCGTAGAGGCTCATACTCATGAATTTATCTCCACGGCGCATGAAGATGTGAAGTTTGGTTTCTCGATAGCAAGCGGTGCAGCGTGGAACGCCATTGTTAAAGCGAGAAGTTTAACCGGAATTACACTCAAGGGAATTCATTGTCATATTGGTTCGCAAATTTTGTGCCAGAAGGATTTGAACTTGCAGCAAAGAAACTTATTGAACTGCTTGCGAAATACCGAAGTGAATTTAACGAAGAACTTCCGGAATTAGATATGGGTGGCGGTTACGGCATCGCCTATCTTTCGAACGAGGTTACGTTTAGCCCGGATGAAGCAATGGAAAATCTTGCACGAGTAGTAAAAGCCCAGTGCACAGAATTTGGGTTAGCAATTCCGCGAGTATCTATTGAACCTGGTCGCGCGATTGTCGGACCAACAACATGTACGTTGTATGAAGTAGGAACAACTAAGGAAGTTCGTTTAGATGGTGAAAAAGTTCGCAACTACATTTCAGTTGATGGTGGAATGAGCGACAATATTCGTCCTGCGCTGTATGGCGCTCACTACAGCGTTGCTCTTGCAAATCGCACGCCATCGCCACGCACTCGTAGCTCGCGCATTGTTGGAAAGCATTGCGAATCTGGCGATATTTTGATTAGCGAAGTGGAATTTGCAGATGATGTTCAACCAGGAGATCTCCTCGCAATGCCAGCAACTGGGGCATATGGCCGCTCGATGGCGAGTAATTACAACCATCTGCCACGGCCAGCGGTAGTAGCCGTCAAGGATGGAACGGCACGCGTTATTCTTCGACGTGAAACATCGACAGATTTATTAGCGCTCGATGTTGATGAAGCTCCGCGCTCGATGAAACGAGGTAAGTAATGCCAACGTTAAATATTGGCATGCTCGGCTGCGGCAATGTTGGCGCTGAAGTAGCGCGTCTTCTCTCATCCGATAGCGGTGATTTTGCGGCTCGCGCAGGGGCAGAACTTGTACTCACGAAAATTGCAGTCCGCGATGTAAAAAAGTCGCGAGCAGGGATCAAGCCGGCTCTCTTCACACCAGATGCAGAGTCAATAGTCACTGACCCGGCAATAAGTATTGTGATTGAAGTGATGGGTGGAATTAACCCCGCGCGTGAACTTTTATTGAAAGCGATGAAAAACGGAAAATCTGTTGTCACCGCAAATAAAGCGCTCCTTGCAAAACATGGCGCAGAACTTTTCGACGCTGCTGCTGAAAATGGCGTTGACCTCTATTACGAAGCCTCGGTTGGTGGCGCGATCCCAATCTTGCGTCCACTTCGTGAATCAATTGTTGGCGATCACGTCACACGAATTATGGGAATTGTTAATGGCACAACGAATTACATCCTGACGAAAATGGATGAAGAAGGCCTGCCATTCGAAGATGTGTTAAAAGAAGCGCAAGCGCTCGGTTATGCAGAAGCAGATCCCACTGCAGATGTTGAAGGTCATGATGCAGCTGCCAAAGCCGCGATCCTTGCGAGTTTAGCTTTCCACTCCGAGTGGCAGATAGCGATGTCTACTGCGAAGGAATTACGAAAATTACTGCAACGGATGTTTCAGTTGCCAAAGCAATTGATCATGTCATTAAGTTGTTAGCGATTGCAGAACTCACACCTGATGACAAGATCTCAGTTCGCGTGCATCCCACACTTATTCCACGTAGCCATCCACTTGCAGCGGTGCGCAATGCATTTAACGCAGTCTTCGTTGAAGCAGAGTCCGCTGGTGAGTTGATGTTCTACGGTCGAGGTGCTGGCGGTGAACCAACCGCGTCAGCAATTCTCGGCGATGTGATTGCAGTAGCTCGCCATAAATCTGGTGGCAGTGTTGGTCCGCGCGAAAGTGGCTACGCCGAGCGAGCAATTGCGCCAATCGGTGATGTGAAAACTCGCTATTTGATCCGGCTTAATGTTGCTGATAAACCAGGCGTTTTGGCAGCGATCGCACAGATTTTTGCTTCACACAACGTTTCAATTCAAACAGTCCGCCAAGCTGGTCGCGGAAATGAAGCCGAGTTAATCGTGGCAACACATGCCGCAACAGATTCTGCGCTCTCAGGAACGGTCAAAGAACTTCGGGAAATAGTTCGGTCAAGAACGTAGAGAGCGTTCTACGAATTGAAGGCGTGGCGCTCTAGTGGCACATCAATGGCGCGGCGTAATAGAGGAGTATCGCGATCGCTTACCAGTTTCCAAATCGACGCCAGTTGTTTCACTCTGCGAAGGTGGCACACCGCTTGTGTATGCCTGCACGATTTCCGAGATGCTTAATAATGAAGTCTGGTTGAAATTCGAAGGCGCAAATCCCACCGGATCTTTTAAAGATCGCGGAATGACGATGGCAATTTCAAAAGCAGCAGAAGAAGGTTCAAAGGCAGTGATTTGCGCATCGACGGGAAATACATCTGCGAGCGCAGCGGCGTATGCCACCAAAGCAAATATGAAACCTGTTGTCCTTGTCCCGCAAGGGAAAATTGCAATGGGAAAACTTGCGCAAGCAATTGCTCATGGATCACTCCTACTTCAAGTAGAAGGAAATTTTGACGATTGCTTAACGCTTGCCCGCGAATTAGCAGAGAAATATCCAGTCTCACTCGTTAACTCAGTCAATCCATTCCGCATCGAAGGACAGAAGACTGCAAGTTTTGAAGTCATAGATGCGCTCGGATTTGCGCCAGATATGCATGTATTGCCGGTCGGTAACGCCGGAAATATCACCGCATATTGGAAAGGTTACAAAGAATATTTCGCAGATGGTCTTTCGAAATCTCTGCCACAGATGTGGGGATTCCAAGCAGCTGGTGCCGCGCCAATTGTTTTAGGACATAAAGTGGATAATCCAGAAACTATTGCGACGGCGATTCGAATTGGTAACCCTGCGTCGTGGCAACAAGCAGTTGACGCGCGTGATGAATCAGGTGGGCTCATTGATTCTGTTACTGACGAAGAGATTCTCAGCGCCTATCGATTAGTTGCTGGCAAAGAAGGTATTTTTGTTGAGCCATCATCGGCTGCGGGAATTGCCGGTCTCATCAAGAAGAAAGCGGAAGGAAAACTTCCGACTGGAAAGAAAATTGTCATCACAGTGACTGGTAACGGTTTAAAAGATGTGCAGTGGATTCTTGATGGCGTTTCAGAAGGACATGGGGCTCCGATTGTTATTCCAGTCAATGCGCAGCGCGCAGCAGAAGTGATTGGCTTAGCCTGATGTCACGTCGCACGAAAGATCGCCTTACCTACAAAGCAACGCCGGTTCAGGTTTCAGTTCCTGCATCGTCGGCAAATCTTGGTCCTGGATTTGACGCGCTCGGTTTAGCTCTCGATCTTCGCGATGTATATGTTGCACAAATACTTGATGATGAAGGTTTTGATATTGATGTGACAGGTGAAGGAGCGGATGACATTCCGCGCGATGGAAAGAATCTCGTCATCAAATCAATGATGCGCGGTTTTGAATTTATGGGTGGGAAACCTCGAGGTATTGCACTACGCGCACTCAACACTATTCCGCATGGTCGCGGACTTGGATCATCTGCCGGCGCAATCGTTGGAGGATTAAGTCTTGCTCGTGGGCTTGTTCTCTCTGGCCAACAATTTATGAGCGATAACGATCTCATTGCACTGGCGACAGATTTAGAAGGACATCCAGATAATGTTTCAGCTGCGCTACTAGGCGGAGCAACAATTGCGTGGGTTGAAGATCGCATGGGCGTTGCAACCGGTTGTGCAACAAAAATTACAGTCCATCCTGATATTCGCGCGCTCGTTCTTGTACCAACGTCGCATCTCTCCACCGCGAAAGCTCGACGGTTACTTCCAGAAACAATTTCCCATCACGCAGCCTCAATCAACGTGGGCCGAAGTGCGCTCCTTGTTCACGCGCTCACTTCTCATCCAGAACTTCTCTTTCCAGCAACTGAAGACCATATCCATCAAGAGTTTCGTCGAGAAGGAATGGCTCGTTCGGTTGATCTGATGAAGAAACTTCGAGCAGCAGGAGTGGCAGCAACTATCTCAGGCGCTGGTCCAACCATTTTGGTTTTACATACCGGAAACCAACAAGAGCGCGATGAAATTGTGAAATCAGCTGGGGAACATTTCACCCCATTTGATCTCGATATTTCTTCTCGTGGTGCGGAGGTTGCGAGCGTATAAAGCGGTGAAATGAGTGGTTTTTTGCCACCCATACCCCTGTGCTATGGTTTTCCCATCTGGTGACCGATTCAAGGTCACGAAATAACCAGAAAAAATCTCAGAAATACCTGCAGGACAATTCCTTAGAAATAAAACTCTACATACGAGAAAGAAATAAAAAACCTACATGGCAGAAACAACTAAAGCCCGCCGAGATTCTGGCGAGCTCTCCGCACTTCTCATCTCTGATCTTCGCAAAGTTGCAAATAACCTCGGTATTGACGGTTACGAAGGTATGAAGAAGCCCGAACTCGTTGAAGCAATTGCAAACCTTCAAGCAGCAAACCGAGAAGCAGCAAAAGCAGAACGTGAAGCGCGCCGCGCCGAACGCCAAGCGCGACGAGATCGCAAGAACAATCGTGGCAATAACGGCCAACGAAATAGCGATGATGGAAGCGATGACGACGACAATAGTTTTGACAATAGCGCTGAAGATTTTGATGACGAAAATGACCAAACAGATGATCAAGAAAATAACGACTCTCGAAATAATAGATCAAATGAAAATAAAGGTAGTGATCGAGTGAACGAAGATAACTCTCAAGAACAACGTAATGATCAAGGATATGACCGTGGCGATCGTTGGAATCGACGTGACCGTGGCAATCGACGTGACCGCAATGATCGATTTGATCGCGGTAATCGTCGTGACCGTGGTGATCGCGAAATCACCATCTCTGAAGATGATGTACTACTTCCGGTCGGTGGCTTACTCGATATTCTCGAAAATTATGCATTTATTCGCACAGGTGGCTACCTACCAAGCCCCAATGATGTTTATGTAGGTCTGCAACTCGTTCGTCGTTACGGACTTCGTAAAGGCGATGTAATCACCGGTCAAGTGCGCCAACCTCGTGAAGGCGAACGTCGCGAGAAGTTCAATGCGCTCGTCCGTCTCGATACCGTTAATGGCGTTGATCCTGAATCATCAAAGGATCGCGTGGAATTTTCCAAACTCGTTCCGCTGTATCCGCAAGAACGGTTACGTCTTGAAACCCAACCAAACATTTTGACAACCGTGTTATCGATTTGATTTCACCAATCGGTAAAGGTCAGCGCGGTCTCATCGTTTCGCCACCTAAAGCTGGTAAAACGATGGTTCTGCAATCAATTGCAAATGCCATCACCACAAACAATCCAGAGTGTCACTTGATGGTTGTTCTTGTTGATGAACGTCCAGAAGAAGTTACCGATATGCAACGCTCTGTAAAAGGTGAAGTCATTGCATCGACATTTGATCGACCAGCCGATGATCACACATCCGTTGCAGAACTTGCTATTGAACGAGCAAAGCGTCTCGTCGAATTAGGACATGACGTTGTAGTTCTCCTTGATTCCATCACTCGCTTAGGTCGCGCGTACAACATCGCGGCTCCTGCATCTGGTCGAATTCTTTCTGGTGGTGTTGATTCCGCTGCGTTGTATCCACCAAAGAAGTTCTTTGGTGCTGCTCGTAACATTGAAGATGGTGGCTCACTCACCATTCTTGCTACAGCGCTTGTTGAAACTGGTTCGAAGATGGATGAAGTTATTTTCGAAGAGTTCAAGGGCACTGGAAATATGGAACTTAAACTCGATCGCAAATTTGCAGATAAGCGAATATTCCCAGCAGTTGATATTGATGCATCTGGTACTCGTAAGGAAGAAATTCTTATGGCTACTGAAGAACTCAATATTGTCTGGAAGCTTCGCCGCGTTCTACACGCGCTCGATTCTCAACAAGCGCTCGAGCTCTTGTTGGAGAAGATGAAGGGCACCAAGTCCAACGTCGAATTCTTGATGCAAGTTCAGAAGACCACTGTCGGACCTGATCAAGAGAACGGTAAGTAAGAGCGCTTATTACTCGTGATGTTCACGTCAATTTCGTGAACGGAATAGGTTGGCGTTAGCCTTACCCCCTTCGCTGGTTCACCGGAGACGGACCCAGCGGCCACCAAAGGAGAAGAAATGAAGCCTGAGATCCACCCAAATTACACGGAGACCAAGGTCACCTGTGGTTGTGGCGAAACATTCACCACCAAGAGCACAGTTGCGAGCGGTTCACTTTTCGTTGAAGTTTGCTCCGTATGTCATCCGTTCTACACCGGAAAGCAGCGCATCCTCGATACCGGTGGTCGCGTCGCGAAGTTCGAAGAGCGATTTAAGAAGAAGACAGGTAAGTAACTTTCTACAAAAGACCGTTGCTACTCATTACTGAGTGGCGCGGTCTTTTTATTTTTCTATTTTAGGAATTTTAAAATGAAGGGAGGACTCCATGAGCGACGATAAGCGTTTTGCAAAGATGCCTGAGATTCTCAAAGAGTATGAAGAGCTAGAAGCGCAGATGGCAGATCCTTCTATTCATGCTGATCAAGGCAAAGCTCGACAATTAGGAAAACGGTACGCACAACTTGGACCGGTGATCGCTGGATATCGCGCATGGAAGAGCGCTTCCGATGATTTAGCAGCTGCAAAAGAGTTAGTCGAAGTTGATCCAGATTTTGCGAAAGAGATTCCGCAATTAGAAAAAACAGTCGATCAGACCTCAGAAATCTTGGAAGACTTATTACTTCCACGCGATCCCAATGATGATCGCGACGTCATTTTAGAAATTAAAGCTGGTGCAGGCGGGGATGAGTCTGCGCTCTTTGCTGGAGATCTTCTCCGTATGTATCTTCGTTACGCTGAAAAGCAAGGGTGGAAAACTGAAGTGATTGACGCGACCGAGAGTGATCTTGGTGGCTATAAAGATATTTCAGTCGCTGTGAAATCTCGCGGAACTCCACAACCTGGCAAAGCGCCGTTTGCGAAATTGAAATTTGAAGGTGGCGTACACCGAGTTCAACGCGTCCCAGAGACTGAATCACAAGGTCGAATTCATACATCAGCAGCAGGCGTACTCGTATTGCCCGAAGCTGAAGAAATTGATGTTGAAATAAATATGAATGACTTGCGAATCGACGTCTATCGCTCATCGGGACCTGGTGGACAGAGCGTGAATACCACCGACTCTGCGGTGCGTATTACGCATGTGCCAACGGGAATTGTGGTTTCGTGTCAGAACGAGAAGAGCCAATTACAGAACAAAGAGTCTGCGCTCCGTATTTTGCGCGCTCGTATGTTGGCAGCAGCTCAGGAAGCAGCTGATGCAGAAGCTGCAGCAACTCGTAAGAGTCAGGTACGTACCGTTGATCGAAGCGAACGAATTCGCACATATAACTTTCCAGAAAATCGCTTAAGTGATCATCGCGTCAATTACAAAGCAAATAATCTTGATGCGGTACTAAATGGCGAACTTGATCCAGTCATTCAATCGCTTCTTGATGCTGATAAAGCGGAGAAATTAGCCGCAGCCGAAGCTTAAAGTATGTCGAGGAAATATTAAGATGCAAAGCGTTCGAGAGTTAGTGCGTGCAGGAAAAGCGCAACTTACTGCGAACTCAATCTCTGAGATTGACGCCGAAATTTTCATCGCTCACTTACTTGGAGTCGATCGTAAGGAACTCCATTCATTTCCTAGTGAAATGCCCGATGAACAATTTGCTGATCTGAAACGAGATTTCAACCATTTCATCACCGAACGAATCAATGGCACTCCAACTCAGTACTTAGTGGGAGAAGCGCCATTTCGTTATCTTGTCTTTGATGTCGGACCTGGAGTATTGATTCCGCGACCTGAGACCGAGTTACTCGTTGATGCAGCACTTCGCGAGATCAAAGAGATTTATGAAAAACAGAACCGCACAGTAAGCGTTGTTGATCTAGGCGCAGGAAGCGGTGCTATTGCAATTTCAATCGCCTTTGAAGCGCAGAAGCATAATTTTCCGGTGACGGTTGTCGCGGTAGAAAAAGAAGCAGCCGCTCTGGAATGGTTAAAGAAGAATATTCAGAAATATGAAGTTGACATTCGAGTTGTCCATGAAGACGTTGCTACCGCACTTGATGGCGTGAGCGCCGATATCGTTATTGCTAACCCACCATATATTCCAGAGACGATTGACCTGCCACGTGAAGTTCGACGTGAGCCAATGACCGCTCTCATCGGCGGTAGACGGTAGCGACGCTCCAAAGCGCTTTATCGATGCGGCACTTCGCATGGTCAAACCAGGTGGTTTATTTATTCTGGAACATTTCGAAAGTCATGGCCCGCTTCTTGCAGAGTATTTAGCGACGGGTTTTACCGATATTTCACTCCACTCAGATCTCACGCAACGACCGCGTTGGACGAGCGCCGCCGGAAATCTAGTAGTGAATTAAGTGGGCAAGTAAGGTAGCGATATGGGCGAAACGTTTGCGATTAAACAAGGTCCGCGAGCAAAACTAGCGCCACACATTGAGCGCGCAACGCAATTGATTCGAGATGGAAAAATAATTGTTGCACCACTTGAGAACGCATACGTTTTTGTCTGTGATGCATTCACTCATCAAGCAATTGCAGATATCCATCGCTTTCGCGGTGACAAAGAAGGAACGGCTTGCCAAGTAATTGTGGGCGATGCAAAAACGGCATCTGGTGTTGCAATTGATTTTCAATCAAAGGCTCAACCCTTCGCCGATAAATTCTGGCCTGGGTTATTAACAATAAATATTGCAGTGCAAAAAGGTTTGACGTGGGATCTCGGTGATAAACGAGAGTTGGGTCAAGTATCCCTTCGCGTCCCACAGAATAGATTTATGCTCGAACTTGCGAAAAGCTCCGGTCCATTAGCTGTCGCAAGCGCTGCCCGTGCTGGTATGAAACCAACAAGAGAACTCTTTGGAATTCCAGCGCTCCAATCAGAGATTGCTGCGTATTACGACGTGGGAGAATTGCCGAAGGGGCAACATCCACCGTCATCGCGATCGCTGGAAACGAGGCGAAAGTCGTGAGAATCGGGGCGATCTCACTTGAAGATTTACAGTCAGTCGACCCAAATATCGTTGTGCCATCGTAGGCTTACGGCATGACTTTCTACGGACCTGATTTCGATCAATTACAACGCCAAGATCCAGATATCGCTGCAGTACTACTCTCAGAATTAGAACGACAACGGCAGAACTTGCAACTAATCGCGAGTGAGAATTTCACTTCGCCTGCAGTCTTAGCAGCGCTTGGTTCCACGCTCTCTAATAAATATGCAGAAGGGTATCCAGGCAAGCGTTATTACGGCGGTTGTGAAGAGGTAGATAAAGTCGAAGTAATTGGTATTGAACGAGCAAAGTCACTCTTTGGTGCAGAACATGCGAATTACAACCTCACTCAGGTGCAAGTGCAAACGTCGCTGTCTATCAAGCATTTACAAAACCAGGAGATACCGTCCTAGCCATGTCATTGCCTCACGGTGGACATCTCACTCATGGATCGAAAGTAAATTTCTCGGGCAAGTGGTTCTCAATAGTTTCATACGGTGTAAGAGCCGATAACGAACTGATTGATTATGACGAGCTTCGCTCCTTGGCTCGTGAACATAAACCAAAGATGATTTGTACTGGAGCAACGGCATACCCATCACTTATTGATTTCAAAACAGTTCGAGAAATTTGCGATGAAGTTGGCGCAATCATGTGGGTTGATGCAGCGCACTTCATTGGACTTGTTGCAGGAAAAGCAATTCCATCACCAGTCCCATATGCAGATGTAGTCTCGTTTACAACTCATAAAGTTTTGCGTGGCCCACGAGGCGGAATGATTTTGAGCAAAGAAGAACATGCAGCGGCGATTGATAAAGCAGTATTTCCTGGCATGCAGGGCGGACCGATCATGAGCGCTGTTGCCGGTAAAGCAATTGCGTTGAAAGAGTGCGCTACTGCTGAATATCAGGCTTACGCAAAGAAAGTCATTAGTAATTGCCAGGTCCTCGCGAGCTCACTAGAGGCAGAAGGAATGCGTGCAGTTTCCGGTGGAACTCAAACCCACCTTGCGCTGATTGATATTCGTAAAACTGGCGTCAATGGCAAAGTTGCCGATGAACGATGTGGCGCATCAGGGATTACGCTCAATAAGAATTCAATTCCTTACGATCCTGAAAAACCTGCAGTAACTAGTGGTATTCGCGTGGGAACTGCAGCGATTACGACACAGGGAATGAATGAGAGTGAAATGCCTCAAATCGCCTCATTTATTGCGCGTGCAATTCGTGATGGTGGCGATGAAACAAAAGCTGCGCAGATTCGTAGCGAAGTTCATGACTTCACTGCGAAATTTCCTGTCTATAAGCGTTAGGAAGTAATGCGCGAGTATCTGCTGACTGGACTCATTGCGGCAGCGCTCTGTTATGTCCTAACTCCATTTATTCGAAACATGGCTATTCGTTTTAAAGCGATGGCTGATGTTCGAGAGCGCGATATTCATAGCATCAGCACGCCGCGATGGGGCGGCGTCTCAATGTGGCTCGCAATGGGTCTGACTTTGCTCTTTGCGCAACATATGAGACTTGTGGGCCGTGCATATTCGCGAGAGTTATTAGGAATTTTCTTAGCGGCAACATTTGTTTTAATTCTTGGCGCACTTGATGACAAATTTGAACTTGATGCAGTCACAAAATTAGCCGGTCAAGCTCTCGCTGCAGGAATCTTGCTCATCAATGGCGTGCAAGTTCTCTGGTTACCAATTAATGGCGTAGTGATTTTGCCAGCAAATATTGGTCAACTTCTTACTGTCATCATTGTCGTAGTAATTATCAATGCGGTGAATTTCATCGATGGATTGGATGGACTTGCCGTAGGAGTGGTTGCAATCGCGGCGAGTTGTTTCTTTGCGTTTTCATATCTCTTAGCGGTCTTGAACGGTTTTACTCGAGCCGGTGCACCATCGCTGATGACCGTGATTTTGGTGGGGTTATGCGTTGGTTTCTTGGCACATAACGCTTATCCAGCACGAATGTTTATGGGAGATTCAGGATCAATGTTGCTCGGTTTAGTGCTTGCGGCATCGGCAATCACGCTCACCGGACAGATTGATGCCAATGCGCTTCTGAAGAGAATGGTCGATCTACGCTTGTGCCGCTTCTTCTCCCGTTCGCAGTTTTAGCTATTCCACTCCTAGATTTGATCTGGGCTGTCGTTCGAAGAGCGCGGTCGGGAAAGTCGCCCTTTGCACCGGATAAATTACATCTCCATCACCGATGCTAGATACCGGTAATTCTCAAACGCGCACAGCAATCGTTTTATATTTATGGACTGCAACATTCGCAGTTCCTGTAACAATTGCTGCGTTTGCGCCGTTATGGATTGCAATTGTTGTCGGAGCAGTTCTTCTCGCACTCTCTTATTTTTCACGGAAACGAGAGTTGGCTGTCCATGTCTAACGAACGGCCTATCGAAGTTCAGTTATGGCGCGGTGCAATAATTCCTGCACTCAGTGTTGCGGTACTCGGAAATATCATCGCGTTTGTTCTTCGTGGCACGCCAGGGTTTGTTGCTGGAATTTTTTCATTAGTGATTGTTGTAATTTTTTTCGCTGTACATCTGGCAATTGCCAAGATTGCAGATCGACTAGATCCGACCATGGTGATGGTGTTAGCGATGGGTTCTTACATTGTGAAAGTGACATTCATGGGGCTCTTCCTCGTTGTGACGATGAAATTCACCGAACCAAAATTCTTAGATAGACCGACATTTGCGGTGATGGCGATTGCGATAACGAGCGCCTGGCTCGCTGGCGAAATTCGTGCATTTCTCAAGCTCAAACTTGTGTTGAAGACGACGAAAGAATAGGTTGCTCAAATGGCAGAAAATACTGAGAAGGAAAATACGCCTCGTAAGCGCCCCGTCAATGATGATGGCGTCTTCTGGTCGATTGTTGGCTATCTCATATCCGGCTTCCTCATTTGGGGCGGAATTGGCTATTTTGCAGATCGATTTTTCAACACCACGGTCCTCTTACCAGTCGGTCTTCTGATTGGTATGACGGCAGCCCTGTATTTGGTCTGGCTCCGATTCATCAAGGAGTAGCCCTCGCGCGTCGCACTTCAGTTTGGCGCACCATCCATTTTTGACTAAGTTTGGCGGCGGAAACAGCGCTTCCCTCCCAGCTGTGGCCAATTCCAGAAAAATTACTGTTCCACCGTAACGAATAAATGGAGTTTGACCTTGTCCGTTCTGCTTGAAGGTGCCGAAGGCGGTTTCACGCCTCCGAGTTCTGCAGACTTCGAATTCGCTCCAATTTGGGGAAACTCAATCCTCGCAACTAAACCAGTATTAATGGTGGGACTTTCCGTAATTATCGTTGCAACCTTTTTTATTATCTCAGCGCGCAAAGCTGCGATTGTTCCTTCTCGAATTCAATTCCTTGGTGAAGGAATTTACGGCTTCGTTCGTAAATCTCTCGGTGAAGAAGTTATCGGGCCAGAGTTTCACCGATTCATGCCATTCCTCTTTACTGTCTTCACTTTTATTCTGACTAATAACTGGTTTGGCTTCATTCCGTTTTTGCAATTCCCAACGATGTCACATATTGGTTTCCCTCTTTCCATCACCATCTTTACTTATTTGGTGTATCACTACACCGCAGTAAAACATCAAGGTTTCATTCCTTATATGAAACATGTCTTGTTTATGCCAGGTGTACCGAAACCGGTATATGTCATTTTGACCCCCATTGAATTTGCAACATATTTCATTGTTCGACCATTGACGCTCACAATGCGTCTCTTTGCAAATATGTTTGCTGGCCACTTATTACTTCTGGTCTTTATCCTTGGTGGCGAGCACTTAATTATGAGCGGTGCGCTCCTTAAAGTTTTCGGCGTAGGTTCGTTTGCAATGTCGATCGTCCTCTCATTCTTTGAGTTCGGCGTTCAGGCTTTGCAGGCGTACATCTTCACCCTCCTAACCTCGCTCTACATCGCAGGATCGGTGGCAGACGAGCACTAAATAAATAGGTTTGGCCAGACGCCCGTTTGGTCAATGTGTGGAAGAAAAAGAGAGAAGAAAGAGAAGGAAAAGACATGACAGGTTCACTCGCAATCGTGGGTTTCGGCCTTTCGACAATCGGACCAGGCCTTGCAACCGGTTTGATCTTCGCTGCTTACATCAACGGCGTTGCACGTCAGCCAGAAGCTCGTTCAGTTCTTCAGCCAATTGCGTTCCTCGGATTCGCACTCGCTGAAGCGCTTGCACTCTTCGGTCTCGTTCTCGCATTCGTTCTGTAATTAGAAAATTCTGAAAAAGAATAATTCGTTACGAGAATAAACGACCTGACGAGAGAATCGAGAAGTAATCAATGAATTCAAGATATGTAGTTCTTGCGGCTGAAGGACATAGTCCAGTCATCCCGCAAACTGCGGAAATTATTGTTGGCTTAATTGCCTTCAGTATCTTGTTCATTTTGCTCCGTAAGTTTGCTGTGCCAAAGTTCGAAGCTGCATACCAAGCGCGCACCGAAGCAATTCAAGGTGGCATGGAGAAAGCTGAGAAGGCGCAACGTGAAGCGGAAGCTGCACTTGCAAACTACAAAGCACAACTTGCAGAGGCACGTGGCGAAGCGCAAAAACTTCGCGATGAGGCTCGTGCAGAAGGTGCGGCAATTATTGAACAGATGCGAAATACAGCTCAAGACGAAGCGAATCGAATTACCGCTTCAGCTCGCGCTGCAATTGAGGCAGAACGTCAGCAAGCGCTCAACTCATTGACCCAAGAAGTTGGCACCATTGCCACAAACTTGGCATCAAAGATTGTTGGCGAAGCCCTTGATGATCAGGCTCGACAATCACGCGTTGTAGAACGCTTCCTTGCCGACCTTGAAGCCGGAAAGAAGTAAACGACCACAATGACACTCGCCATGAAAGCATCCAGCCGGCAATCACTTGCGGCTGCTCGCAACGCGCTTGAGAAGAAACTCACGAGCGCAGATATCGCAGCGACAACTGCGCGCGAATTGCTTGCCATGGTTGTTGTCTTTGATTCCAATATTTCTTTGAGCCGTGCGCTCACTGATCGTTCACGTACTGTGGCCGATAAATCTGAACTGATTAAACGGGTATTTGCGAACTCAGTAAGCGAAGTAACTCTTTCCTTCGCTAATGAGTTAATCGCACTTCGATGGTCATCGCCATCAGACTTAGTTTCCGCTATTGAACGGTTGGGAATTGAAACTGATGCTGCGGCTGCTGAAAAGAACAACAGCCTTGATCGACTAGAAGAAGAACTTTTCGCTTTCACACAAACAGTTCGGAAATCACCAGAGTTACGTGCGACGCTCAATGATCGTGCGCGAACCGGAGCGCGTAAGAGCGATCTGATCGCTTCGCTTCTCAAAGGCAAATCACACGAAGTCACGGTGCGACTCATTGGCGCATTAGTTGATCATCCACGCGGTAGAAATATTGATTCAGTAATGGCAGACCTCACTGACGCAATTGCGGCTCGCAAGAATCGCACGATCGCTCATGTGAAGAGCGCTGTTGCGCTGACGCCAGAACATGTTGAACGCATTGCGAAATCGCTCTCTGCACAGATCGGAACGCAAGTTCGCGTCAACGTGGAAATTGATTCCACTGTTGTTGGTGGACTATCTATTCGATTCGGCGATGAAGTTATCGACGGATCGATCGCAACGAGAATTGGTAGTGCGCAACGCCTTTTGGCTGAGCGAACCGCCTAATGAATAAAAAATCTGATTAGAAAAAACTAATTAGAAAAATTAAATAGCAAGAACCGCAGTAAACCCAAGAAGCAAAAAGCAGTAATAAGAAGTTAGAGGAGATAAAAATGGCGGAACTCACGATCCGACCCGAAGAGATTCGTAGCGCCTTAGCGGATTTCGTTAAGTCATACGATCCCGGCGTCGCAGCGCGCGATGAAATCGGCACCGTGACCGAAGCAGGCGATGGCATTGCTCGCGTTGAAGGTCTTCCTTCAACAATGACCAATGAGTTGCTCAAGTTCGAAAACGGAACGCTCGGTCTCGCACTCAACCTAGATGTGCGTGAAATTGGTGTGGTTATTCTCGGCGAATTTAGCGGAATTGAAGAAGGTACGACCGTTCGTCGTACTGGTGAAATTCTCTCGGTACCAGTCGGTGACGCGTTCTTGGGTCGCGTTGTTGATGCGCTGGGCCGACCAATTGATGGCAAGGGTGAAATCAAAGCTGAAACAACTCGTGCGCTTGAACTTCAAGCACCATCAGTTGTGCAACGTCAGCCAGTGAAAGAACCACTTGCAACAGGTATTAAAGCTATCGATGCGATGACCGCTATTGGTCGTGGCCAGCGACAGTTGATTATCGGTGACCGCCAAACCGGTAAGACTGCAGTCGCAATCGACACAATTATTAACCAACGAGATAACTGGAAGTCCGGAGATCCAAAGAAGCGCGTGAAATGTATCTACGTTGCTATTGGTCAAAAGGGTTCCACGATTGCAACAGTAAAAGCTGCGCTCGAAGAAGCTGGCGCAATGGAGTACACAACAATCGTTGCTGCTCCAGCATCAGATCCAGCCGGCTTTAAATATCTCGCGCCATATACCGGTTCAGCAATCGGTCAGCATTGGATGTACAAAGGCGATCACGTACTTATCGTCTTTGATGATCTTTCAAAGCAAGCTGAGGCATATCGTTCAGTCTCACTTTTGCTCCGTCGTCCACCAGGTCGTGAAGCGTATCCAGGCGATGTCTTCTATTTACATTCACGTCTGCTTGAGCGATGCGCAAAACTTTCGGATGAATTAGGTGGCGGTTCAATGACTGGTCTTCCAATCATTGAAACAAAAGGTAATGACGTCTCTGCCTTTATTCCGACAAACGTTATTTCGATTACTGATGGACAGTGCTTCCTTGAAACAGATCTCTTTAACGCAGGTGTTCGTCCTGCTATCAACGTCGGTATCTCGGTATCGCGCGTTGGTGGTTCAGCACAGACAAAAGCGATGAAGAAGATTGCAGGTCGTCTCCGTCTTGATCTCGCACAGTTCCGTGAACTCGAAGCCTTCGCTGCTTTCGGTTCCGATCTTGATGCAGCATCAAAGGCGCAGTTGGAACGTGGGTCACGACTTGTTGAACTTCTCAAGCAAGGTCAGTACTCACCATTCTCACTCGAGCGCATGATCGCTTCAATCTGGGCAGGTACAACTGGCCAACTTGATTCGATCGATGTTGCAGATATTCGCCGATTTGAGAGCGAATTCCTCGATTATCTCGCGCGTGAACATGCTGGCGTGATGAGCGCAATCGCAGAGACGAAAGAACTCAGCGATGACACCGTTGCATCATTGACCAAAGCAATCACCACCTTTAAAGAGCGATTTGTTTCTTCTGCAAAGAAGGCAGTGAACGAAGCGCCGGTAAAGGCTGAAGATGATGATGCCAATGAACAAGTAGCACGAGTGGTGCCAAAGAAGTAACTCATGGGCGCACAACTCCGCATCTATCGTCGACGCATTCGCTCGGTTAAAGCGACTAAGAAGATCACGCGCGCCATGGAACTTATCTCTGCCTCGCGTATCGTCAAAGCGCAACAGCGAGTTAATGCTTCGACTCCGTACGCCAACGAATTAACGCGTGCGGTATCTGCGGTTGCTACCTATTCAAATACCAATCATCCGTTGACGACAACATCGGAGAATCCAAAGCGCGCTGCTGTACTTATTATTACGGCAGACCGCGGTATGGCCGGTGCATATTCAAGCGCTGCGATTAAAGAAGGCGATGGCTTAATCAACTTCTTGAAAGGTCGCGGCCTAGAAGTAGATGTCTATCTTGTTGGAAGAAAAGCAGTGAACTATTACAAGTTCCGCAATCGACCAATTAAGTCATCATGGACCGGTTTCTCGGATAACCCGCAATATAAGAATGCGAAAGAAGTTTCCGATCAACTCATTGATGCATTCCTAAAGATGCACAAGTAGATATTGATGGCGTCGATGAACTCCACATTATCTATACCGAATTTAAATCGATGATCACCCAAGTTCCATTGTCGAAGCGGATGCTTCCGTTGGAAGTTGTTGAGACAGAAGTGAGCACATCAAACCTTCTGCCTATGTATGAATTCGAACCAAACGCAGCAGATGTGTTGAACGCACTTCTTCCGCGCTATATCGAATCTCGCGTATTTAACGCGATGCTTCAATCGGCGGCATCCGAGCACGCAGCTCGACGTCGTGCGATGAAATCAGCGACTGACAACGCTGATGAACTCATCAAGTCGTTTACTCGACTTGCGAACGCGGCTCGTCAGGCCGAAATCACTCAAGAGATCAGCGAAATCGTGGGCGGCGCAGATGCGCTCGCCTCAAGTAATGCAGGGAGCGAATAATGTCCGCAACTACTACAGCAACCGGACGCGTAGCGCGCGTAATTGGACCGGTCGTTGATATTGAATTCCCAGCGGATTCAATGCCAGCGATCTACAACGCGCTCACCGTTAACGTCACCCTTGGTGGTGAACAACGCACACTCACTCTCGAAGTAGCGCAACACATTGGCGATAACCTCGTCCGCGCAATTTCGATGCAACCAACTGACGGTATGACCCGCGGTGTTGAAGTACATGACACTGGCGCAGCAATCTCAGTACCAGTTGGCGATGTGACAAAAGGCCACGTCTTTAATGCACTTGGTGAATCGCTCGACGTTCCAACATCTTCGCTCCAGATCAATGAACGTTGGCCAATCCACCGCACCGCTCCAGATTTCGATCAACTTGAGTCCAAGACAGAAATGTTTGAAACCGGCATCAAAGTTATTGATCTTCTTACACCATATGTAAAGGGTGGAAAGATCGGTCTCTTCGGTGGTGCAGGTGTTGGTAAGACAGTTCTTATTCAGGAAATGATTTATCGCGTCGCTGAAAACTTCGGTGGTGTTTCTGTATTCGCAGGCGTTGGTGAACGTACTCGTGAAGGAAACGACTTATTCCTTGAAATGACAGAGACTGGCGTTATTAATAAGACTGCATTGGTCTTCGGTCAGATGGATGAGCCACCAGGGACGCGTCTTCGTGTTGCGCTCTCAGCTCTCACGATGGCTGAATATTTCCGCGATGTTCAGAAGCAAGACGTGCTTCTCTTCATCGATAACATCTTCCGCTTTACACAAGCAGGTTCTGAAGTATCAACGCTCCTTGGCCGTATGCCATCTGCTGTGGGTTATCAGCCAACGCTCGCAGATGAAATGGGCGTGCTCCAAGAGCGTATTACGTCAACTCGCGGTCACTCGATTACATCAATGCAGGCAATTTACGTTCCTGCCGATGACATCACTGACCCAGCGCCACACACAACCTTTACCCACCTTGATGCAACGACTGTTCTTTCGCGTCCGATTTCAGAGCTTGGAATTTATCCAGCTGTGGATCCGCTCGATTCAACATCACGTATCTTGGATCCTCGTTATATCGGCGAGAATCACTTCCGCGTTGCAAACCGCGTGAAGCAGATCTTGCAGCGTTATAAGGATCTCCAAGACATCATTGCAATTCTTGGTATCGATGAACTCTCTGAAGAAGATCGAATTCTTGTTGGACGTGCACGTCGTATTCAGCGATTCCTCTCGCAAAATACCTTCGTTGCGAAGGTCTTCACCGGTATCGAAGGTTCATTCGTTCCGCTCTCAGAGACAATCGCAGCATTCGATGCGCTAGCAAATGGCGATTACGACCACATTCCAGAGCAGGCATTCTTTATGTGCGGCGGTCTTGATGACGTTGAACGTAAAGCAGCTGAACTAGCGAAGTCATAAACCCATGGCAACTGAAAAACTTCACGTCGAATTAGTATCGCCAGAGAAGCGAGTCTGGTCGGGCGAGGCCACAATGGTCTCAGCACGAACGCTCGAAGGAGATCTAGGAATTCTTCCTGGACATACTCCACTTCTCGGCGTACTGGTTGATGGATCTGTCTCGATTAAAAGCGAGAGTGGCGTAGAAGAATTTTCAGTGCACGGTGGTTTTCTCTCAGTGGCGAAAAATCGCGTTTCAATTCTTACTGAAACAGTTGATTAATCTACGCGCGTAACATCAGCTCCGAGCGCTTGTAGTTGTTCAGCAAATTGCGGGTAACCGCGATCAACGTGATAAGCACCTTCAACAAAGGTTGTGCCATCAGCGACGAGCCCAGCAATTACTAACCCTGCGCCTGCACGAATATCGGTTGCGATAACTGGCGCAGATGAGAGTTGTGAAATTCCAGTAATTGCAGCGTGATGGCCATCAACGCGTATCTTCGCACCGAGTCGCATCAGCTCATTCACAAACATAAATCGACCTTCAAAAACGTTCTCCGTCACAATGGCATCGCCATCTGCGATCGCATTCATCGTTATTGCCATGGGCTGTAAATCAGTAGGAAATCCTGGGTATGGCAAGGTCGCAAAATCTACCGATGACGGCCGTCGATCCATTTTGATGCGGATGCCATCTTTAATTGATGTAATGACTGCGCCGGCGGCAACTAATTTATCGAGCGGAACTTCTAAATGTTCCGGATTGCAGTGATGGATAGCGATATCACCTTGAGTAATAGCGGCGGCAAAGGCCCATGTCCCCGTAACTATTCGATCGGGTAGCGTTGCATGAGTAGTCGGATGTAATTGGGTAACGCCATTGATGGTGAGTGTTGGTGAACCAAGACCTGAAATATCAGCGCCCATAGCGATTAAGAAATTACCTAAATCGACGATGTCAGGTTCGCGAGCTGCGTTATCTAAGGTTGTTGTGCCACGAGCGAGAACTGCGGCAGTCATAATGTTCTCGGTTGCACCGACGCTAGGAAAATCTAAGGAAATTGCTGCGCCAGTCAATCCACCTTTTGCTTCTGCGATGACATAGCCATGTTCATTATGCGCTGTTGCACCAAGTTCGGTTAAGCCTTTGATGTGAAAATCTAAACCTCGGGAGCCAATCGCATCTCCACCGGGAAGAGCAACTTCAGCTTCACCTAATCGCGCAACAAGTGGGCCAAGAACATTGATCGATGCGCGCATTTTGCGGACGAGATCGTAATCAGCGCGGTGTCCTAGTTTTTCAGGAACATCGATAGTGACTGTTGATGTCGCGCGATCAAAATGAGTGAGGCAACCAAGCCGAGTGAGAAGTTCAGACATGATGTCGACATCAGCAATATCAGGAACATTGGTGATTGTTGTCTTTCCAGTTGCAAGGAGAGAGGCAGCCATTAATTTGAGCGCAGAATTCTTTGCGCCAGTTACTGATACATCGCCACGAAGATGAGCTCCGCCAACAACTTTAAATCGATCGCGCATATGTGCCTCCTCTCTTGGTCAGATTATTCCGTCTCAATTGGTCGAAACCTAATAACTCATTTAGGCTGAGCCCATGGTGAATTTGACGCGTATCTACACAAAAACTGGTGATGATGGCTCGACCTCATTAGGGGATATGAGTCGCACCTCCAAAAATGATCCGCGACTTGAGGCGTATGCCACTGTTGATGAAGCGAACTCAACAATTGGCGTTGTCCTGACGATCAAAGAGATTTCAAGCGATGTTCGAGCGCTCTTGGTTCGTATTCAAAATGATCTCTTCGATGTCGGTGCCGACTTGTGTACACCTGTAGTTGATGCGCCGGCTCATGAACCACTACGAGTGTTGGAATCACAAGTTTCTTATTTAGAAGAGCAGATTGATAAGTACAACTCAAACCTTGCTGAACTTCGTTCATTTGTTCTGCCATCGGGAACACCAGCATCAGCACATCTCCATGTTGCACGTACTGTTGTGCGTCGCGCTGAGCGACGAACCTGGGCAGCAATCCATGCATTCGGAACTGGCGTTAATGGCACAACAGCGAAATACCTCAATCGACTCTCAGATCTTCTCTTCGTCTTAGCGCGTTATGAAAACCGTGAAGAGGGCGATCAACTCTGGGTACCAGGAGCCCATCGCTAATTAGATAGCGGTTCGTAACTGTTAGTGGGATACGGAACGATTGTTGCTCCACGCTGACAGAAGACGCGAATTCCTCCAACAGTAATTCCATCTGCAAGTGGTTCGCGACTGACCATCAATATTGTCTTAATTTCTTGGGCATTAGTGCCTTTAGAAATCGTGAAGAGTTTTCC
>RFMS01000004.1 GCA_009927575.1 Actinomycetota bacterium | reverse complement strand
AGAAATCTCAACGCTTCACATAAGAAGTTTCACAACAACACGTAACAGATCTGGTGGAATGGCCGAGAGGCGAGGCTCGGGACTGCAAATCCCGCTACACGGGTTCAAATCCCGTTTCCACCTCCACTAAATAAAACATTTTTAAAGAAGAATATTGCTCAAGTCATGAAAGAAAGGCGCTGATGTTAGAAAAATCGGAACGCCCTTGGGGTACCTACGAAGTTCTCTTCGAAGCTCATAATCACAAAGTTAAAACAATCACTGTAAAACCTGGCAAGCGTCTCTCACTTCAACGCCATAAATTTCGCGCCGAACATTGGTTCATTACCGCCGGAACTGCGAGAGTCACTGTCGGAGATACCGTGACCGAATGTTCCTTTGGTGCGAAGATCGATATTGAGATAGGTCAGCTCCATCGCATTGAAAATATCGGTGCTACAGATGTGACGTTTATCGAAGTTCAAACCGGAACCTACTTCGGCGAAGACGACATTGAGCGCGTCGAAGATGACTTCGGCCGCTAGATAGTTTGCTTAGTTTCTTTCACCACTCGCGCCGCTAAGGTCAACGCAAAAGTAAGGACCACCAAGAGCAGTAACGCCCATCTCAGCGAAATCGCTTCTGAGAGAAAACCAATCAGCGGCGGACCCACAACGAAACCAAAATACGAAGTTCCTGAAACGTGCGCGATCGCTTCGGCCGGAGAATCTGCCCTTGATATTTTGTTGACGCTAGCTCCCCTGCTGAACTAAAAATCAAAGGAATAACAACCGAAAGTCCTAAACCAAGACAGAACCATGCAAAAACAATTGCAGGTATGCCACCAACAAGTAATCCGATTAACAAACCACTTCCTGCAAGTAACCCGCCAAAACGAATTGATCGCCCCACTCCATAATGAGTTGCAAAATAATCACCAGATATTCGGCCAATCACCATCGTGAGAGTAAAGACGATGTATGGAAGTGTGGCGACAAATGGCGAAGCCCTAAATGTTTCTCGAGCCAATACTCCGCCCCAATCACCTGCCGCACCTTCACTAAGCGCTGCACAGAGCCCAAAGAATCCTAAAATCCAGAAAGGTTTTCCATGATGCGATTTATTCTCACTACTTACCTTCTCTGCCAATCGACGGTCCTGTTTATCAATGTCACTTGAAAGAAACCATGTTCTAAAGAAAATCGAAATCGCCAGAATGACCAGCGCAACAACCCACTCTTGCCTCTGGAATGAAATATCTCGTTGCGACATTAAACCACCGAGAAGTCCGCCGAGAAGTGTTCCGATTGACCAACATGCATGAAAAAGTCCCATGACACGTTTCTTCGATCGTTGTTCAACCACAACGCCATGCGCGTTCATCGCTACATCATGAGTTGCGTTGATCCAGCCAAAGATTAAAAACGAAATTCGTAGGACCCATAACGACGATGCGAACGAGAGAAGAATCAGCGAAAGTGCCATGAAGGGATAACTCGTATTAACAATTCTCCTACTACCAAAATCGGCACACAATTTTCCTGCTGGTCGCAACGAGAGAAAGACACCGCACGCAATAAAGAGCAGGGAAAGTCCCATCTGCGAATTACTTAAATCCAGATTTTCCTTAATATCGGGAATTCGTGAAACGAAGGTTCCAACGACAAATCCGTTAATAATGAATGCGGAGATGACCGCTATCTTTGCATTTTCCTCATTCATATTACGAGTGTAGTATTCGACCCCTT
>RFMS01000176.1 GCA_009927575.1 Actinomycetota bacterium | reverse complement strand
GCCCCCGCTACAAATGATTCTTCGCGGTAACTAACCGCGAAGTGTTTGCGAAGGAAGTTCTCCATATCGCGCTTTATAAGCGGCGGCGAATCGACCCAGGTGATTAAACCCCCAATAGAAGGCAATTTCTGCCACGGAAGTGAAATCTGAATCTGGGTTCATTAATTCTTCATGAACTCTGGTTAGACGATTCTGCTTTAAAAACTCCATTGGGCTCAGACCAGTATATTGTTTAAAACCTGCCTGCAAAGAACGGATACTTACACCTGTAGAACTTGCAAGTTCAGTTATAGTCAAAGGCAATTCAGGCGAATCAATACACAATTGCACTGCTTTGCGAATATTCCTAGGCATGCTTACTTGTGCTCCGCATTCAAGCATATTTGAGTAATTGTGTTTGTGAGCATAAAGCAAACCTGTAATCAACAAATCTTCATATTGCTGACGAATGCTGGGATTTAATGACAGGCCATTATTTTCGGCATCGGTATAAAGAGTTTCTACGAGGTTTAACCAACTTTGCGCTTGAGGTGAAGTGAGATCCATACCAAGATTAAATTGCAAAGGTACCGTTAAAGAACGTCCAGTAATCCTTTCAAGTTGCTCTTCAAGAACTGATCTATTTATATGTATAAGTAATTGAGGATTATTTGCGCGCCAAGTCATATCGAGTTTTCGCACTGGATTTGGAACTGAAGCGAGTGTTGGCGTTGAAATTATAGATTCTTCTCCACACTTAATCTCTGCATTACCTGCTAGGGGAATCTGCACAAGATAGAAAGAATTCAGTTCTCCAGGAGTAATTTGAACTTCGCTTCCGTAATCAAGGTAATTTAAAGCGACACGACCAAGATCAATACGATTATGAACGGCATTTATCTCGCCTTTTTTATCTGAAGTGGCCAACCGGTGTGCACAAAAAACTTTTGCAACTAAGTCGCGAGTTTCATCAAGATTTTGACTACGAAAGAGTGGATGGACAGTAAGTCGCTCTCGAACCGGCAGCATCGCTTGCATTGACAACTCCGCTCTCCTCGGTGACTCTTGTAGAGCCCTTTGTCAAAAACGAGAGTTTTCTCCTTCATGTGCGAAGGTGTCAATAGCTAAAATGCGCAATTTGGATATTCGAAACGCTTAACGGAGAAGATAAAAGTGGTAGCACGCATAACGTAACCAGGAAAGTATCCAATATTAATTTTCGTTATTTATTAAAATGGCGAAAAAGTGTATAAGTAGAAGAGTAGATGTAGTAGACATTGTCTCTAGAAATTGATGAAGAGGAGAATATTATGAGTGGTCTCTTGTCTGGGAAAACGGCACTTGTAACAGGTGGCGCCACACTCTTTGGTAGAGCTGTCGTTGCCGAACTTGCAGCAGAAGGGGCAAAAGTTCTTGTTGCTGATATTGATCAAGTTGGTGGCGCTAGCGCAGTTGAAAAATTAGGAATGAATGGGCACTTTATAGTTACAGATGTAACAAGTGACAGCGACATTCAGCGAGCAGTTGAAACAGCTGTATCAAAATTCGGAAGCTTAGATATCTTGGTGAATTTGGCATGTTCATACAATGACGCCGGCTCAGCAAGTACTCGTGAACAATGGCAGTCAACTCTTAATGTCAATCTAATTAGCGCAGCTATTGCAGGTGAAATAGCGCGGCCTCACCTGAAAAAATCTGGTCATGGAGTCATTATTAATTTAACGAGTATCTCTTCAAAAGTTGCTCAAGTTGGTCGTTGGGTTTATCCAGTTTCCAAAGCCGGAATGGTGCAATTAACGAGAAATCAGGCAATGGATTATGCGCCGGATAAAATTCGCGTGAATTCAGTTTCGCCAGGGTGGACATGGTCTGCGATTATGGACATGCTCTCTAAAGGTGATCGTAAGAAGACTGATCGAGTCGCTGCGCCATTTCATTTCACTGGAAGAGTTGGTGATCCTGAAGAAGTAGGTAAAGTCATAGCATTCCTAGCGAGTGAAAAAGCGTCTGTAGTTACCGGTGCAGACTGGGCGGTTGACGGCGGTTACTCATCCATGGGACCAGAACAATCAGTTCCTGCTATTCCGCAGTTGGAAGCATAAAAGATAGAAATTGCGCTTTTACTAAACATACAAACAGACCCTCATATGTATCGTGAGGGTCTGTTTGTATGTAAAGTTAATTTTTCGAATTCACCTTACTTGGTCGATCGAGCAATCACTTTATTGATTACTTTCGCATAATTTGCTGGATTAATTGGCACGTTCCACTCATTAAATCGTGTGAACGCATTTACGTGGGTTTTCATATCGCCAAGTAATTCATCAATATTATGCATAGAGAATGGAATGATGTTTGTTCCTCGAGCATGTTTACCTTCAGTTCGAGCTTCCATCCACGCCAATCTCTTGTCAATCTGTTCCAAACGCGATTCTCGTGATGGCAAATTGAACTGTCCTGTGAGATATGCACCAATCCAAAGTGCGCCAAATTCAGCGTTCATTTGACTAAAGAATGAAGAGTTATATCCATTGAAAGCCAGATTTGGGGTATCCAGCGGAAGTATTTGACGATAGAGACGGAAATTTCCTCGATTATCCGTAAGTTGTTTTTCAATCTCTTTGTCAAAAAACAGAACTCGTTGATGGAAACCAGTTCCACAGATTATGTAATCTGCAGGTATAACTTTTCCATTTGAAAGGTGAGCCTTTCCCGCTTCTAATTTGGAAATTTCAGCTCCGACCTCTACTTTGAGTTTGCCTTCCTTAACAGATTTGTAAAAACCATCCGTAGCAAGACTTACGGTAGATCTTGTGATCGTTTCTAGTGATGTTCCAGGATTTAGCCCGAGATCATCAAACATTAATTGCTTGCTGATTACCTTTTGCACCGAGCCGAGCATTCCATTACGAACGCCTTTTCCTTTACCATGCAGGAATTTCTCAAAACCTTTAAGTTCAATATAAGGGAATAGCGCCTCTCCCATTCGAGTAAGGAAGAGCATCTTGTAGTTGAGAACTTCTTTAAGCTTTTTAGGAACCTTCCAAAGTAAATGTCTTGCAATAACCGTAGTACTAGAAGTCGTTCCCACGGTAGCCATTGCTACGTCACAGGCAGATTTTCCATATCCCACGATAAGTACATTCTTGCCCTTTACATCGGAGAGATTATGGAAATCTACAGTGTGTAATATTTTTCCGCCAGCCTTTGTGAATTCATCCGAACCTTTATATTCAGGCACAAATGGATCACTGAATATTCCGTTTGCAACAATTAGAAAATCTACATTTTCGGTTCGAGATCCTTTTGAGTCACTTATCTTGAGCGACCATGTTTGATCTAAATTGAGAGATGCCTTCTCAACTGTTGTATTGAGGTGTATGCGATCATTAATTCCAAAATGAGAACAATATCCAGCAATGTAATTTTGGACTTGTTCTCCAGAAGGCCACTCTGGTGTTCCTTTAGGATATGGGTAGTCCGTAAATGCGTAAGTACTACGAACATTTTGTGTCGATAGGCCAGGATATCGACGGGAACTGGCCCAAACACCGCCAACTTCGGATTCTTTTTCGAAGACGACAGTGTCGAAGCCGAAGTCACGAAGGATTTTTGCTGAAGTAACGCCAGCAAAGCCGGCGCCGATAATGCCAATACGTTTTTTCTGTGAAAGTGTCATAGAAAAATCGTATGTAGTTGAGTTGAAGCTATGTATCCGCGCTACGCAATCTATATCCGCTTCGCGCAATTAGAGGGGCAGGTTGGTAATCGATTAAATCTTGATTCGTAGCGAGTTAAGTACAACAAAAAGACTTGAGCCAGCCATTGCCGCTCCTGCATACATCGGATCAAGTAGCCCCAACGCAGCGATCGGAATTCCAATTGCGTTGTAGAGAAATGCCCACAACAAGTTACCTTTAATAGTTCGCAATGTTTTTGTAGAAAGTTTTAGCGCATCAAGAGCTGCGTAAAGCGTGGGTCGCATCAAGGTAATATCTGCGCTCGAAATTGCTGTGTCAGTGCCTGTTCCCATGGCCATACTTAAGTCGGCAGCAACGAGCGCAGCGGCATCGTTAATACCATCACCGATCATGAGGACACGTTTATTGTGTTGAGCATTTTTATTGTGTTGAGCGCTATTTTTTTGTTTAGTGATGTGGGATGACTTCTCGCTCTGTAATTTCTTGATCAATTCAACTTTATTCTCTGGTCGCGCATCGCTAATCGTACGCTCGCGTGGAATGCCGACTGCGTTAGCTAATTCAATCGCGGCGCTTTCGTGATCGCCGGTGATTAGCCAG
Organism: Actinomycetota bacterium; assembly: GCA_009927575.1. GTDB lineage: Bacteria > Actinomycetota > Actinomycetes > Nanopelagicales > Nanopelagicaceae > UBA7398. The sequence goes on along the minus strand of RFMS01000176.1, from coordinate 556 downwards.
GTTTCAATTCCTGCGGCGTGGAGCGCGGTTACGGCATCGCGAGCATCTGGCTTCATGGTGTCGCCAACTTCAATAGCCGCAATAGCAATACCATCGACTGCAACAATCGAGATTGTGTTGCCGCGGGTATGCGCACGAGAAATCGCTTGAGTTATTTCATTGGGAAATGCCAGCGTTGCTCGAAGGACTGAATCTGGCGTTCCAATAATGACGGGAAGTTCTTTTCCATTGATCCGAACTCGTGCAGCAACTCCAGCGCCTGTAGTGGAATCAAAATCTGTAGCAGGTAACTTTCCACTGTCGTGCGCAATGAGGTAGCGAGTGATCGCTTTAGCGATTGGGTGTGTGCTCTCTGATTCAATTGCATGGACCGCACTTCGCAGATCTGAAAGATTTAAAGAAAGTGCACGATTTTCACTAAAGGTAAAGTCAATTACCTTCATCTCGCCTTGCGTTAACGTGCCGGTCTTATCGAAGACGACCGTGTTAATCGTGCTGGCAATTTCAAGAGAGCCGGTCTTTCGCAACACAATTCCTCGTTGCGCCCTCTACCTGT
>RFMS01000135.1 GCA_009927575.1 Actinomycetota bacterium | reverse complement strand
CTGATAACAGTTCGCAAAACGAGAGTGTAAATACTACGTACCGCATTGTTGTCGCTGAAGACGAAGCGCTCATTCGACTTGATCTCGTTGAGATGTTAACTGAAGCAGGATATGAGGTCGTTGGAGAAGCGACAAATGGTGAAGAGGCCGTAAAACTCGTTGAATCACATAATCCAGATTTAGCAATACTCGATGTCAAGATGCCTGTTCTCGACGGAATATCTGCGGCGGAGAAAATTATTTCCCGCGCGCCAGTATTAATGCTGACAGCATTTAGTCAGAAAGATTTAGTAGAACGTGCTCGCGATGCTGGTGCAATGGCTTATGTCGTAAAACCTTTTGCAATTGGAGATCTCGTTCCAGCTATTGAAATTGCTGTCAGTCGCCATCGCCAACTGAAAGCGCTTGAAGCTGAGGTTGCCAATCTCCATGAACGGTTAGAAACGAGAAAAATTATCGATCGCGCTAAAGGAATGTTGATGCAGGCCCTTAAACTCTCAGAGCCAGAAGCGTTCTCTTGGATTCAGCGAACGGCAATGGATCGCCGCATGAGTATGAAAGATGTCGCAAGCGCAGTAATAAACCCCAGCGCGGCATCAGACCTTAGTTAATCTATTTAAGAGCGTTCCGCCAAGATCAAATTAGTAATTCGAGCGGTGCAAATTCGCTCACCGGCTTCATTCGTTATGACTACTTCATGACAGCAAAGTGTTTTTCCAAGAGTTATTGCTGTTGCTACTCCAGTTACTAAACCAGATGTTGCGCTCTTATGGTGAGTGCCATTAATTTCAATTCCCACTATCCGACGGTGTACGCCAGCGTGTAATTGTGTTGCTACTGAACCAAGTGTCTCTGCCAAAACTAAACTTGCACCACCGTGGAGGAGTCCAATGGGTTGCGTGTTTCCTTCAACTGGCATCGTGCCAACCATTCGCTCTGGTGAGGCTTCGAGAATTCGGATATCCATCTTCTCGCCAAGCGCACCGCGACCGCGTTTATGCAATATCTCCATGAAATCAGGTTGTGAGGAATCGAATGTAGCCATGTGCTTATTCTATTCAAATACTCCATACAATCGCTGATGTGAAGCAGCGATTATTACTTCTCGATGGCCACTCTCTGGCATATCGGGCATTTTTCGCTCTACCAGTTGAGAATTTCACGACCGCTCAAGGTCAACATACAAATGCCATTTACGGATTTGCGTCAATGTTGATTAATTTGATCCGCGATGAAAAACCAACACATATCGCGGTAGCTTTCGATGTATCACGGAAGACATTTCGTTCAGAGAAATTTCCCGAATACAAAGCAAATCGGGCTTCAACTCCTGATGAATTTCGTTCACAAATCTCATTTATCAATGAACTAGTCGATGGCTTTCGCATTCCTCGTTATGAAAAAGAAGGTTTTGAAGCAGATGACATTATTGCGACGATTTCTACAGAAGCAGTTAAAGAAGGTTTCGAAGTCCTCATTTGCACTGGGGATAGAGATAGTTTCCAACTCGTCTCTCGTGATGTCACCGTTCTCTATCCAAAGAAAGGCGTCACCGAACTCGCTCGCATGACACCTGACGCAGTGGAGGAGAAGTACGGCTTAAAACCATCGCAATATCCAGATTTTGCTGCGTTACGGGGAGATCCGAGTGACAATTTGCCATCCATTCCTGGCGTGGGAGAGAAAACTGCCACGAAGTGGATTCAAGAGTACGGTTCCTTAAAAGAACTCATCGCTCGAATCGATGAAGTGGGCGGAAAAGTTGGAGATTCGCTCCGTTCGCATATCTCATCGGTAATAACGAATAGAGAACTCACGCAACTTATTCATGATGTTCCCGTCCCATTCACTCTGGATAAATGGAGCGGCGTAGATTCTCAACGCATTTATACGCTCTTTGATCAACTTGAAATTAAAGCGCTCAAGGAACGGTTGAAAGCAATAAGCGGTGATAGCAATTCTCCTGAAGCGACAGCACGCAATAGCAAAACCGCTCCAGTTCAAATCATTGAGACAACAAGCAAGGAAGTCGCCAAACTCATCACCGGGCCGTTTGCGATTTCGCTAGCGCTCATCGATTCAGAGATATCCGAATATTCAATCTCACTCGATGGCGCTACGAATTACCATGTAAAGAACGGTGATCTCACATGGCTCGTCAATTCACAGTATGAAGTGATTACGCATGATGCGCGGCCACTTCTGCATCGTTTCCCGTCGATTCACATCGCGATGGATACTCATCTCGCGGGTTATCTCATTAACCCTGGATCACGTTCGCTTCACCTTGAAGATTTGAGTGAGAAATACTTAGGAATAACACCGGAATTAAAAGAAGAGACGCTCTTTGATACCTCACTCTTTGATGCCCGTTCAGCAGGCTATATCTGGCAACTCAAAAACGTGATTGATAAAGAGTTGGCGGATCGAAATCTCCATGCACTTCTCGTCGATCTTGAGATTCCAGTCTTGAAAGCACTCTGCGAAATGGAAGTGCTCGGAATTGCTGTTGATACGAAGAAGCTACAAGATCTGGAGAAGTTCTTCCGTCATGAAGTGGAACGGGAGTCTGCAACTGCATATCAGGCAGCAGGTAGAGAATTTAATGTTGCCTCACCCAAACAACTTCAAGCAGTTCTTTTTGATGAATTGAAGCTGCCCAAAACAAAGAAGATTAAGACTGGCTACACCACAGATGCTGAATCTTTAGAGTGGCTATTTTCAAAGACAGCTCATCCAGTCCTTAAGTCGTTATTGAGAATTCGCGAAGCTGGAAAATTGCGAACGGTGATTGAAGGGTTGCTGAGTGCAATTGGGAGAGATGGTCGTATTCATACAACGTTCCAACAAACAGTTGCTGCAACTGGTCGACTTTCGTCGACTGACCCAAACCTGCAAAACATTCCTGTCCGTACGGAAGAAGGACGAAAGATTCGCGATGCGTTTATTGCCGAACCACCATTCACCACGCTTTTAACGGCGGATTACAGCCAGATTGAAATGCGAATTATGGCTCACTTATCAGGAGATAAAAAACTTATTACTGCATTTCGATCGGGTGAAGATCTTCACTCCACTGTTGCTTCGGAAGTTTTCTCAGTCGAGCCAACTGCAGTGACTCCTGATATGAGACGGCAGATCAAAGCGATGTCGTATGGATTGGCATATGGGTTATCGTCCTTTGGGTTAGCGCAACAGCTTGATCTCTCGCCAAGCGAAGCGAGTGCGTTAATGAATAAGTACTTTGAAAGGTTCGGCGGAATTCAGACGTATCTTAAATCGGTAGTGGAAGAAGCTCGATCAAAAGGTTATACCGAAACGATATTAGGAAGAAGGCGTTATCTCCCTGATCTCAACGCAGATAACAAACAACGTCGAGATATTGCAGAGCGAATGGCACTAAATGCGCCGATACAAGGATCTGCGGCGGATATCATCAAAGTTGCGATGCTCAATGTCCTTAAACTTATTCGCGAGAATTCCATGAAATCGCGATTGCTACTTCAGGTTCATGATGAGCTCATCTTTGAAATTGCACCGAATGAAGATGCAGCGATGGAAAAGCTTGTGCGAGAAGCGATGGGTAGCGCGTATGCGCTTAACGTGCCTCTAGAAGTTAATGTTGGTTTTGGAAAAAGTTGGGATCTTGCCGCTCATTAACGAGCGGGATCTTCAGTATCTGCAAGCGCTGCAACATCTTCTTCTTCCGTGGGAAGTCGATCTGCTGCTGCGAAGTGTTTAATTCCAAGTGAGATGACAAAGTATCCAGAGATCATTGCAACCGATGTGAGGACGAAACACCAGCGAGGCCCATAGTTTTCCGAAATTACTCCGCCAACTGCAGAACCCAACGCTGCAAACGATCCTTCAATAGTCCAGAGCCAACCTAAAGCTTGCACAGCTGTTCCTTTTGGTCGAATCGCCTCTGAAACTTCCCAATAGAAAACCATCTGAATTCCACCCAGAAATCCAATGATTGCTGCCATCATCATCATGCTCCAATTGGGATATGTGAAGGCAAGTGGCAGACATGCAATCATCCAAATCCGATACGTTCGTAAGAAACCTTTGATAGGGGAGATGCGCTTGGAGATCGTTCCTGCGAAGAGACCACCGAAAACATTAAAGAGTCCGGCGATTCCGAGAATAATTGCAGTTCGAGATTGCACGTTCTCCTGAGTTGTAAATGCCGGAATTCCAATATCAAAAGCGCCCCACCCAATGCCGAGAAACGCACCTTCTAGGGCTAATAGTTGAAGCGCTCTGATTCGATACATCGGTGGCGCTTTGTCATCTTTTGGCTCCGGCTGCCACTGTCGAGAAAGTTTTGAGAAACTGAGCGCAAGTCCACCTATTAGCATAAAGATTGCACAAAGTTGAAGTGAGAATTTCGCATTCCACGTAAGTGAGATCCATGTTGCGATGATCGGCCCAAAAATTCCAGTAGTGCTCATAACAGATGTGTCGATTGCGTACGCTGTTCGTAGTAACGATTGATCAACTGCAATTTTCCAGAGTGGACGTACCGAGAGATTAATCGGTGGCATTGACACTCCAAGAAAGAACGCCATCACGAGAATTTGACTCTTAGTTTCGGCAAGACTCATCAAGATAAGCATGGAGAAATACAACGGAACAAGAAGTCGTAGTGGCCATTTCTGTCCATATCGATCGATGAATGCACCACGTGCTCCAGCAGTCAGCGATCCAGCGATTGAGTTCAAACCGATTGCGAACCCGGCAATTGCAATGGAGTGTGTTGATTGTTGCGCTTTGAAAAATATCGAGAGCCCGACAGTGCCATAGGCAAGTCGCGCCGGAAATGCCGAGAAAATCAGGATTCGAGCATTGCGAAGTTTGAGAAAATCTATGTATTGGCGCATTTTCTTCAGTCTATCGGGTGAATGAATTCGCATTCCGTAGCGAAATTGACCTTTCACGCCTGCCGAAAGTACCCTTTGCCGTCCCTGTCCCTACTAGTCATTTCCCCACCCCGGAGTAACTTGAGTACCTCACAAATCACAATTAATGATGTTGGATCCGCAGAAGATTTCTTAGCAGCAATCGAAGGCACAATAAAAAATTTCAACGATGGAGATTTAGTTTCTGGCGTTGTAGTCCAGGTTGATCGCGATGAAGTATTGCTTGATATCGGTTATAAAACTGAAGGTGTCATTCCATCCCGCGAACTCTCCATTCGACATGATCTTGATCCAAGCGAGCTCGTCAAAGTTGGCGATCGCGTCGAAGCACTTGTTCTTCAGAAAGAAGATAAAGAAGGTCGTCTGATTCTCTCCAAGAAGCGCGCTCAATACGAGAAAGCGTGGGGCGAAATTGAAGGAAAGAAAGAACGCGACGAAGTTGTCATTGGCACAGTTATCGAAGTTGTTAAAGGCGGATTAATCGTCGATATCGGACTCCGTGGATTCTTGCCTGCCTCACTTGTTGAACTACGACGCGTTCGCGATCTCTCACCATATATTGGTAAGCAGGTTGAAGCGCGAATTATTGAACTCGATAAGAACCGTAACAACGTGGTTCTCTCTCGACGCGCGCATCTAGAACAGAGCCAATCTGAATCACGAACAACCTTCTTGAATCAACTTCAAAAAGGCCAAGTACGTTCTGGCGTTGTTTCATCAATCGTTAATTTCGGTGCGTTCGTTGATTTGGGTGGCGTCGATGGACTTGTTCACGTCTCTGAACTTTCGTGGAAGCACATCGATCATCCTGGTGAAGTAGTAGAAGTTGGCGATGAAGTCACGGTCGAAGTTCTCGAAGTTGATTTCGAACGCGAGCGAGTCTCACTTTCATTGAAGGCAACACAAGAAGATCCTTGGCAAGCATTTGCTCGCACCCACACAATTAATCAAGTAGTGCCTGGCGAAGTGACCAAACTTGTTCCATTCGGTGCTTTTATCCGCGTCTTTGATGGCATTGAAGGACTTGTGCATATTTCAGAGTTGGCTGAACGCCATGTTGAAATTCCAGAACAAGTTGTTCAGGTCGGAGATTCACTATTCGTGAAGATTATTGATATCGATCTTGAGCGTCGTCGAATTTCACTCTCCTTGAAGCAAGCAAATGAAGGCCACGATGTTGAGGTGGAAGCATTCGATCCAACACAATATGGAATGCCAGCTCGTTATGACGAAAAAGGCAACTTCATTTACCCAGAAGGTTTCGATCCAGAGACTCAAGAGTGGAAGCCTGGTTACGAATCACAACGTGAAGAGTGGGAGCGTCAATACGCTGAAGCTCAAGCGCGCTTCATGGCTCACAAGAAGCAGAAAGCAGAAGCAAAAGCTGCTGATGCCGCTGCTGCCACTGCTCCAGAGGAAACTCCAGCAGAGTAAGTTCACATATAAATCTTCAACGAAAAAGTTGAAAGTAACGGCCCGAGAAATCGGGCCGTTTTTATTTGGAAACTCCTCATTTGATTGCTCTCGCTAGAGTTGGCACATGCTTCGCGTCGCGCTCACAGGTGGAATTGGATCGGGCAAATCTCTTGTCGGCGAATATCTGGAACAACTTGGGGCAATAGTTTTTGATTCAGATCAATTAGCTCGCGACGTTGTTGAACGTGGAACGCCAGGCTTTGATGCGATTGTTAAACGATTTGGTGATGGCGTATTAACTGATGGTCAGATCAATCGAGCCAAGCTTGCAGAATTAATCTTCAATGACAAATCTGCGAGAGCAGACCTTGAGGGAATTATTCATCCACGGTGAAAGAGATGAGCGACCGAATAATTGCAAACGCTCCAGAAGGCTCTGTTGTGGTCAATCAAATTCCCATACTTTTTGAAACTAACGGCGCATCTCGTTTTGATCTCGTGATCACCGTTGAATCAGAGAACGCACTTCGATTTCAGCGGTTACGAGAGCGAGGCATGAAAGATTACGAGATAGAGAAGCGAATGGCAGCGCAGGCAAGTACCGAACAGCGAAGAGGAATTGCACATTTCTGTCTCGAAAATAACGGTACAAAAGAAGATCTGCTCAGTGCGGTCGAAAGGTTATGGGAGAACGAGTTAGCTCCGAGAGCCGGCGAATGACAGCGAAATTTACCCCGCACTTTGTCAAACCTTTCAAAGTAATAAGTGAATACACGCCATCTGGTGATCAACCAGCTGCTATCGATGAACTCGTGGCTCGAATCGATCGTGGCGAGAAAGATGTTGTTCTTCTCGGTGCGACAGGTACCGGTAAATCGGCGACAACGGCATGGTTAGTTGAACGTCTCCAGCGACCAACACTTGTTCTTGCCCCAAATAAAACTCTCGCCGCACAACTCGCTAACGAATTTAAGGAACTCTTCCCTGAAAATGCCGTCGAATACTTTGTTTCATATTACGACTACTACCAACCAGAAGCATATGTTCCGCAAACCGATACCTTTATCGAAAAAGATTCGTCCATTAACGAAGAAGTAGAACGACTGCGATATTCAGCAACGTACTCACTTCTTACCCGACGTGACGTCATTGTTGTTGCGACCGTTTCGTGCATTTACGGCCTTGGCCATCCCGATGAGTATTACCAACACGTTATCCATCTCAAAGTGGGCGATGAGATTGAACGTAACTCGCTCTTACGAAAATTCGTAGATGTTCAATATAAACGAAACGACATGGCATTTGAGCGTGGCACCTTTCGAGTACGTGGCGACACGATAGAGATTATTCCGGTTTACGAAGAGCTAGCGATCAGAATTGAAATGTTTGGTGATGAGATTGAACGGATCACAACACTTCACCCACTGACTGGTGAGATCGTTTCAGATGTTCCAGAAATTTTTATCTTTCCTGCAACTCATTACACGGCAAGTAAAGAGCGCATGGCGGAGGCAATCTCCAATATTGAGGCAGAACTCGGAGTTCGACTCGATGAATTGGAACGATCAAACAAACTACTCGAAGCGCAACGGTTACGGATGCGTACAACGTTTGATATTGAAATGATGCAGCAAGTGGGATTCTGCTCAGGGATTGAAAACTATTCACGACATATCGATGGTCGATCGGCAGGATCTGCACCGAGTTGCTTACTCGATTACTTCCCTGAGGATTTTCTCTGTGTCATCGATGAATCACACATCACTGTGCCACAGATCGGAGCAATGTTTGAAGGAGACTCATCTCGTAAGCGAACTCTCGTTGAACACGGCTTCCGACTTCCGAGTGCGCTGGATAACCGGCCGTTGAAATTTAATGAATTCTTAGAGAGAACACATCAGAAGATCTATCTTTCTGCAACACCAGGCAAGTACGAATTGGAGAAAACTCACGGAGAGTTTGTCGAACAAGTAATTAGACCAACCGGTTTAGTTGATCCCAAAGTGGTCATCAAGCCCATTCGTGGTCAGATTGACGACTTGCTTCATGAGATTCAAATTCGAGCAGAACGCAATGAACGTGTGCTCGTGACAACACTGACCAAGAAAATGGCGGAAGATCTTACGGATTTCTTTATGGAAGCAGGAGTACGAGTGAGATATCTTCACTCTGAAGTCGACACATTACGTCGAGTTGAACTCTTGCGTGAATTGCGAACTGGCGAATATGACGTATTAATCGGTATCAATTTGTTGCGTGAAGGTTTGGATTTACCAGAAGTATCACTGGTGGCAATTTTGGATGCTGATAAAGAAGGATTCTTGCGATCCACAACGTCACTTATACAAACAATTGGTCGTGCAGCGCGAAATGTCTCGGGTGAAGTTCATATGTATGCCGACAATCTCACTGATTCTATGAAGCGTGCGATTGATGAAACGAATCGGCGTCGTGAGAAACAAGTCGCGTATAACCGTGAACATGGAGTTGATCCGCAACCGCTACGAAAACGAATTGCTGACATTACAGATCTCATCGCGCAAGAGAGCGATGACACCGATCAATTGATTGGCAGTAAAAAAACCAATATGCCAATTGGTGTTCATTCCAAGAGCCTCGCTGAAATGCCGCAAAAGGAGCTCTTAGGATTGATTGAATCGCTCACAGAGCAGATGCGGAATGCGGCCAGCGCGCTACATTTCGAATTAGCGGCTAGATTGCGCGATGAGATTTCTGAGCTCAAGAAAGAATTGCGAAGCATGAATGATGCGGGGGTGAAGTGATGTCAGAAAGATTAATCGTTCGTGGTGCTCGTGAACATAATCTGAAGAATGTTTCACTCGATCTACCGCGCAACGCGATGATTGTGTTTACCGGTCTTTCTGGGTCAGGAAAATCATCACTCGCGTTCGACACGATTTTTGCTGAGGGTCAACGCCGGTATGTTGAATCGCTCTCCGCATATGCGCGCCAATTTCTGGGACAGATGGATAAGCCCGATGTGGATTTTATTGAAGGTCTCTCACCAGCGGTCTCTATCGATCAAAAATCAACCAATCGAAATCCTCGTTCAACGGTAGGAACGATTACTGAGGTTTACGATTATCTACGTCTTCTCTTTGCTCGAGCAGGTCGACCACACTGTCCTAATTGCGGCAAGCCAATTACTCGGCAAACTCCGCAGAATATTGTTGATCAAATTCTTTCATTACCACCAGAGACCAAGTTCCAAGTTCTTGCACCAATGATCAGAGCTCGTAAGGGTGAATTCGTCGACTTATTTAAAGATCTTGTTTCGCAAGGTTATTCACGAGCTCGAGTTGATGGCACAACGATTGCACTTACTGAACCTCCAAAATTGAAGAAGCAAGAGAAGCACACAATTGAAGTGGTGATTGATCGTTTGACCGCTAAACCAGAATCGAAGCAACGCCTCACAGACTCCATCGAAACAGCCTTACGTTTAGCAAACGGACTTGTCACTTTGGATTTTGTTGATAGTAAGAGCGATGAAAAAGAACGTACATATAGCGAAAAACTTGCCTGCCATGACTGTGAACTCTCATTTGAAGAGATGGAACCTCGATCGTTCTCGTTCAATTCACCATTTGGTGCATGCCCTGAATGCACCGGCATTGGAACAAAACTAGAAGTCGATGAAGATCTCGTTATTCCTGATGATTCACTCTCTATCAATGATGGCGCTATCGCGCCATGGGCATCGCGCGCAACGTCCGAGTATTTCTTGCGACTTCTTGAAGCACTCGCCGGCGATGTGAAATTTTCACTTTCAACTCCGTGGAAGAAACTTTCCGAGAAAGCACGAACGGCAATTCTCCATGGCTACGACTACGAAGTGCATGTGAAGTATAAAAATCGGTATGGTCGAGTGCGGAATTATTCAACGGGCTTTGAAGGAGTGATGCCGTTTATCCAGCGTAAACATGGTGAAACCGATAGTGATTACAGCCGTGAAAAATATGAATCGTATATGCGTGAAACGCCGTGTCACGTATGTAAAGGAACCCGACTTAAGCCAGAAGTTCTCGCAGTAAAGCTAGGTGGAAAAAGCATCGCGCAAGTATGTGAACTCTCAATTGAAGATTGCGCTGCATTTCTCAAAAAATTAGAGCTCACCGCGCGCGAAGCGAAGATCGCGGAGCGTGTTCTGAAAGAAGTTCATTCGCGACTTGGTTTTCTCCTTGATGTTGGATTGGATTATTTATCGCTCGAACGACCAGCTGCAACCCTTTCTGGTGGCGAAGCGCAACGCATTCGATTAGCAACACAAATTGGATCGGGCTTAGTCGGTGTTCTTTACGTTCTCGATGAACCGAGTATCGGCCTGCATCAACGTGACAATCGACGATTAATCGAAACCCTGACTCATTTACGAGATTTAGGAAATACGCTCATTGTTGTCGAACACGATGAGGACACTATCCGGACCGCAGATTGGATCGTTGATATTGGTCCTGGAGCTGGTGAACACGGTGGTGAAATTGTCGTCAGCGGTAATTACGAAGAGCTTGTTAATAATAAGAAATCTATTACTGGCGCATATATTTCTGGAAGAAAATCGATCTCTATTCCAAAAGTGAGACGCCCGATAAATTCAAAGAAGCAATTGGTCGTCAAAGAAGCGAGAGAGAACAACCTCAAAACAATTGACGCAACATTCCCACTTGCTGCTTTTGTTGCCGTCACAGGAGTGAGTGGGTCTGGTAAATCCACTCTCGTCAACGACATTCTCTACACGGTACTTGCCAATAAATTAAATGGCGCACGACTCGTTCCTGGTCGACATCGAACAATCACCGGTCTCGATCATCTCGACAAAGTTGTCCATGTTGATCAATCACCAATTGGACGAACCCCGCGATCTAATCCTGCTACATACACAGGAGTCTTTGACAAAGTAAGAGCGCTATTCGCAGAAACAACTGAAGCAAAAGTTCGTGGCTATCAGCAAGGTCGCTTCTCATTTAACGTGAAAGGCGGACGCTGTGAAAATTGCGCTGGTGACGGCACGATAACGATTGAAATGAATTTCTTGCCAGATGTTTACGTGCCATGCGAGGTCTGCCACGGTGCCCGATATAACCGTGAAACGTTGGAAGTTCATTACAAAGGAAAAACCATTGCAGAAGTTCTCGATATGCCGATTGAGAAAGCTGTCGAGTTCTTTGAATCCATCCCTTCAATTCATCGTTATCTCAAAACAATGCTCGATGTGGGGTTGGGATATGTCCGCCTCGGTCAATCAGCGCCAACTCTTTCAGGTGGCGAAGCTCAACGAGTGAAATTAGCTACTGAGTTACAACGACGATCGACTGGTCGCACTATTTATGTATTGGATGAACCAACTACCGGACTTCACTTTGAAGATGTTAATAAATTACTCCATGTTCTCCAACGCCTGGTCGATACCGGCAATACTGTGATTGTTATTGAACACAACCTCGATGTCATCAAATCTGCCGATTGGGTAATTGATATGGGTCCAGATGGTGGCGATAAAGGTGGAACGATTATTGCCGAAGGCACGCCAGAGCAAGTGGCGAAGAACAAATCGAGTTATACCGGCAAATTCCTTGCGGAGATTTTGAAGAAATAACAATGGCTGACCCACAAAGTTATCGGCCAACTTCTGTTCCGGATGCTCCTGGTGTGTATCGATTTTTTGATCACGATGATCGCGTCATTTACGTAGGTAAAGCGAGATCGCTAAAAAATCGCTTGAATTCATATTTTCAAACGCAGTTAACGCAAAAAACTCAACGCATGGTTGAAGCTGCTTCACGTGTGGATTGGACCGTCGTATCTACCGAAGTTGAAGCCTTGCAATTGGAATTTACGTGGATCAAGAGCGAGAATCCACGATTTAACGTGCAATTCAAAGACGATAAGTCATATCCATATTTAGCGATTTCTTTGAACGATGAATATCCCAGAATATTCATTACCCGTCGTCAACGAGGAAAAGGTGTTAAGTATTTTGGTCCTTATGCTCATGCTTGGGCGCTTCGTAGCACATACGACGTTCTCCTCAAACTCTTTCCAGTACGGTCATGTTCTGAAAGCAATTTTCAGCAGGCGAGACGAACAAAACGACAATGTTTACTTGGGGATATTGGAAAATGCAGCGCACCATGCGTTGAATGGATATCGCAAGGTGAGCATCGAGAGCTCGCCAAATCCCTGACAAAATTTCTTGATTCCGATGGCAGTGAGATCGCGAAGAAATTAGAGAGCGAAATGCACGCTGCCGCAGCATCGGAAGAGTTTGAAAAAGCTGCGAAAATTCGGGACCAACTTGGTGCGCTGACAAAAGCACAAGAGTCGAGCGATGCCGCACTCTCACAAGAACTCTCTGCTGATTTCCTTGCAATTCATGAAGATATAACGCACGCAGCATTCTCACTTTTCATCGTGAGACATGGACGGATTGTTGGCTCACGATCATGGGTAGTAGACCTCCAAGAAATTCCAGAAGAGGACTCACCGTATGCGACTGCGTTACAGATGATCTACTCAGAGTTCGACGTTCCTCGAGAAATTAACGTCAATTTTGCAATTAAGGCTGAGGATCCCATTAATGATTGGCTCAAAGAACGCGGAGCATCTGAAATTCGACTTCCGCAACGCGGTGAAAAACTAGAGTTGCTTCACACGGTAAAGCGAAACGCCCATCAAGCTTTAATTCAATTCTTAAGCAAACGCGCAAATGATGCAGGTGTAAGCGGTCGAGCGTTGGAAGAGATTGCCAATGCTCTGGATTTACCCGAACTGCCGTTGAGAATTGAATGCTTTGATATTTCAAATTTCCAAGGCACCAACGTGGTTGCTTCAATGGTGGTCTTTGAAGATGGTCAGCCAAAGAAGAGTGATTATCGACGATTCGGAATTATCGATGAGAGCGTTGTCGATGACACCAGCGCAATGCATCAAGTATTGACGCGACGTTTGAAGCGCTATTTGGCTGAGAAAGAGATTGATCATCAGGAAGTTGAATTAGCAGGTGGTGCTCGTCCACGTTTTGCCTACCCGCCACAGTTAATCATCGTTGATGGCGGTAAAGGACAAGTAAATGCTGCAGCGCGCGCACTCTCCGAACTTGGCATTACTGAAATTCCAATCTGTGGACTTGCTAAGCGATTAGAAGAAGTTTTCTTGCCAGGGCGAAGCGAACCAATCATGTTTCCTCGCCACAGCGAAGCGCTCTATCTCTTCCAAAGAATTAGAGATGAAGCCCATAGATTTGCGATTACGTATCACCGATCGAAACGATCACGCATGATGTTGGAATCGCTACTCGACGATATTCCGATGTTGGGAAGCGCGAGAATTTCGGCGCTACTTGAAGTATTCGGTTCGGTAGCAGCACTTAAGAAAGCAGATCTCTCGGAGATCGCGCAGGTTCCCGGCATCGGAGAGAAGATTGCGGAAATTATTCGAAAGCATCTAGATAGTGCAGCAGCATATGAAGGAGTCGATGCAGCAACTGGTGAGATTCTCGTGAGCGATGCGGTGAATCAAGATCATGAGAGAAGCGAAAAACCAGAGGCTGATACTTCTCAACCAAATAGTGCTGATCAAGATGGTGCTTGACAGGGGGAGCAAGATGGCGGGTGTGAAGCGCGAATTGGTAGTTATTACCGGCATGAGTGGTGCTGGGCGATCAACTATCGCACACGCAATGGAAGATGCTGGCTGGTATGTCATCGACAATCTTCCGCCAGCGATGTTGCCGCACCTCTTTGAATTAACGGAGAAAACCGTCAGCGCAATAGCAGTCGTCGTAGATGTTCGAGGGCGAGAATTTTTTGACGATCTCAACAAGTCGTTGGCTGAAGTTGGAGAGAAGGGGATTTCTAAGAGAATTCTCTTTGTCGATGCGTCAGATGATGCGCTCGTTCGTCGCTTTGAATCCACCCGTCGACCACATCCGTTACAAGCAGGCGATCGGATTGTTGATGGCATCGCACGCGAACGTACAAAGCTCAACGATTTACGATCAAGCGCGGACCTGATTATCGATAGTAGCGAATTGAATATTCACCAACTTGAGAAGAAAACTGGCGAACTATTTCATAACGATGGCGTCGTAGACCTGGCGGTTAATGTGCTTTCGTTCGGATATAAATACGGAATTCCAGTCGATGCTGATTTAGTCATGGATTGTCGATTCATCCCGAATCCACATTGGATTCCTGAGCTTCGACCATTGAATGGAACCGATAGCCAAGTAAGCGAGATGGTTCTCAATGCACCAAATGTAAATGACTTTCTCTCAAAATATGTTTCGCTCTTTCAATCGGTAGCGCCAGGATATATTCGCGAAGGCAAAAAATTTATAACGCTCGCTGTGGGATGCACTGGCGGAAAACATCGAAGCGTTGCCATCGCTGCCGAACTTCGTAATCGACTATCGAACGTTTCGTTTCCAGGAACAGAGAAAGTTTCTGTGCAAGTCGCGCATCGTGATTTAGGACGTGAGCGGTAAGTGGTGAAAGTTGTTGCGCTCGGCGGTGGGCATGGACTTGCTGCGACATTAACGGCACTTCGACGAGTAACGGAGAAGATCACCGCTATTGTCACTGTGGCAGATAACGGTGGATCAAGCGGAAGACTTCGCGATGAATTTCATATGTTGCCACCCGGCGATCTTCGAATGGCGCTTGCCGCGTTATGCGGTGATGATGAATGGGGTAGAAGTTGGGCCGAGATCATGCAGTATCGATTTACATCCCAAGGTCCCATGGATGGCCATGCGGTTGGAAATCTTCTTCTTACTGCTCTCTGGGATAAAGATGGCGATCCAGTTCTTGGCCTCAATCGCGTTGCACAACTTTTGAAAGTAGTGGGACAAGTCCTGCCGATGGCGTTAGAACCACTTGATATTGAAGGAACGTTTCAAACATCAGTTGGTCGAAAAATTATTCGCGGTCAGAAAGAAGTAGCAACCGCTAAAGGAAAACTTGAATCACTTGCACTTATTCCAACCAATCCCACCCCTACCAGTGAAGGATTGCGTGCAATTGCAGAAGCCGACTGGATAACAATCGGACCAGGATCTTGGTTTTCGAGTGTTCTTCCGCATTTCTTGGTGACGCAACAACTCGATGCGATTGTGAAATCTCCTGCGAAAAAACTTGTCTTGCTCAACCTCGATGCTTCGCCCTCGATTCATGGCGAAGAGCTCGCAGGAAGTTCACCCGCGGAACATCTGGCAGTTTTGAAGAAATATGCACCGTCATTTTCCTGCGATATTGCACTAGCAGATTCTTCAGTAGTCAGCGACAAGAATGAGCTGGCAGCAACGATTACTGCGATGGGTGGCCAATTAGTTGTGGCAGATCTCGCATCACCAGGGAGTTTGCACCACGATCCAGAGAAATTAACTTCAGTAATCAGCCACATTTTTTCGCGGTAAGTGTTTAGATACGGCTCATGGAGGCGCTATGGCAATGACTGCATCAGTAAAGGATGAGTTAAGTCGACTCTCCATTACAAAGCCTTGTTGCCGCAAAGCAGAAGTCTCAGCAATTTTGAGGTTTGCTGGAGGGTTACACATTACTTCTGGCAAAATCATGATCGAAGTTGAACTAGATACCGCACAGAGCGCTCGTCGCCTACGAAAAGATATCTCTGATGTGTATGGCCACGAAAGTGATTTAGCAGTTATTACATCAGGTGGATTGCGAAAAGGAAGTCGTTATGTAGTGCGCGTCATTAAAGATGGCGATGCACTTGCGCGACAGACTGGACTTGTTGATTCAAATGGTCGACCAGTTCGAGGATTGCCACCACAAGTTGTCTCTGCATCGCTCTGTGATGCAGAAGCTGCATGGCGCGGCGCATTTATCGCTCACGGTTCACTGACTGAACCAGGTCGTTCATCTGCGCTTGAGATTACCTGTCCTGGACCTGAAGCTGCGCTTGCACTTGTCGGATCTGCGCGACGTTTAGGAATTGTTGCGAAAGCGCGAGAAGTTCGCGGTGTTGATCGCGTTGTCATTCGAGATGGCGATGCCATTGGAGTACTCCTCACTCGACTGGGCGCGCATGAAAGCGTTCTTGCGTGGGAAGAGCGGCGAATGCGACGAGAAGTTCGCGCAACTGCGAACCGACTTGCAAATTTTGATGATGCGAATTTACGTCGCTCGGCTCGTGCCGCAGTTGCAGCCTCCGCACGTGTGCAACGCGCGATGGAGATTCTTGCCGCAGATATTCCGCAGCATTTGAAAGAGGCCGGTGAGTTAAGAATTCAACATGGCCAAGCGAGTTTGGAAGAACTCGGCTCGCTCGCGTCACCGCCGATGACAAAAGATGCAATCGCAGGACGAATTCGCAGATTGCTCGCAATGGCAGATAAGCGTGCGCACGATCTCGGTATTCCAGATACAGAAGCAGGCCTGACGCCAGATATGTTGGGGTAAGATTCGTCCCATCACAAAGTGGTGGTCGTAATCTGTGAAAGTCAGTGAGTTAAAAAAATGGTAAAAGTCGGAATTAATGGATTTGGCCGTATCGGCAGAAACTTCTTTCGCGCAGCTCTTAAATCAGGCGCACAATTTGAAATCGTCGGAATCAATGATCTGACTGATAACGCAACCCTTGCCCACCTTTTGAAGTACGACTCAATTCTTGGAAGATTGGGCCTTCCAGTTACTTACACCGATGACACAATCACTGTCGGTGGAAAAACAATCAAAGTTTTCGCCGAGAAAGATCCCGCTGCTTTGCCATGGGCTTCAGTAGGCGCAGATATCGTTATTGAATCTACTGGTCGATTTACAAAAGCATCTGATGCGAAAAAGCATATTGAAGCCGGCGCGAAGAAAGTAATTATTTCGGCACCAGCGACAGATGAAGACATCACCATCGTGATGGGCGTGAATGAAAAGTCCTACGATGGAAGTAAGCACCATGTCATCTCCAATGCCTCATGCACAACAAACTGCCTCGCTCCGATGGCGAAAGTTCTCCATGAGAATTTCGGAATCCAACGCGGCTTCATGACCACGGTGCACGCCTATACAAATGACCAAGTAATTCTCGATTTCCCACATAAAGATCTTCGCCGAGCTCGAGCAGCGGCGACGAACATCATTCCAACCTCTACAGGTGCAGCGAAGGCAATCTCGCTCGTGCTACCAGAGCTCAAAGGAAAATTGGATGGTTATGCGCTCCGAGTACCGACACCAACCGGTTCCATTACTGACCTCACCGTTGAACTGTCAAAAGAAGTGAGTGCAGCTGAAGTGAATGCAGCGATTAAGAAAGCTGCTGAAGGTGAACTCAAAGGGATCTTGATGTACACAGAAGATCCAATTGTCTCTACCGATATCGTGACCGATCCACACTCATGTATTTTTGATGCGGGCATTACCAAAGCAATTGGCAACACAGTGAAGGTTGCTGGTTGGTACGACAATGAATGGGGTTATTCAAATCGCCTCGTTGATCTCATTACGTTGGTAGGTCGCTCGCTCTAATGTCGGTTGCTTCGACGGGTTTACACGCGTTGAACGTACGCGGTAAACGAGTGCTTTTGCGCTGTGATCTCAATGTGCCATTAAAAGATGGCGCCATTACTGATGATGGACGTATCCGTGCATCGCTACCAACAATCAACGCTTTATTAGAAGGTGGCGCTTCACTAGTTATCTGTGCACATTTAGGGAGACCTAAAGGAGAGAGAAAACCTGAACTCTCCCTTGCTCCGGTAGCAATACGTTTAAGTGAACTTCTCCAACGTCCTGTGAGATTTGCGAAGGACACGATCGGACCGGATGCAGAACGTGCAGTTCAAGAACTCACTGACGGAAAAACCACCAGCAGTGGTGGAGTAGTCCTCCTAGAGAATGTTCGTTATGAAGCCGCCGAGACCAGTAAAGATGAAACAGAGCGAGCAACTTTCGCAAAGAAGTTGGCGAGCTTTGCTGATTTTTATGTGGGGGATGGCTTTGGCGCTGTTCATCGCAAACACGCCTCTGTCTTTGAAGTAGCACAATTACTGCCACATGCTGCTGGCGAACTTGTCTCCGCCGAAGTTGATGTACTGAAGAAACTTACCGAAACTCCGGCTCGTCCTTATGGCGTCATTCTCGGAGGAGCAAAAGTTGCTGACAAGATTGGTGTTATCTCTAATTTATTGGACAAAGTAAATGTGATGGCAATTGGTGGCGGGATGGTCTTCACATTTTTGGCTGCGCAAGGAAAAGAAATCGGAACCTCGCTCGTCGATATGGAATCTCTTGAGACCGTTAAAGAGTTATTAGCGCGAGCAGAATCACGTGGCGTTGAATTCTTACTGCCTACAGATATTGTCGTGGCACCGAAATTTGAAAATGACAATCCCACTCTGGTCAGTGCGGACGAAATGCCGAGCGATCAGATGGGGCTAGATATCGGACCAAAATCCGCAGCTCGCTTTGCCGAAGCGATTCGTCAATGTAAAACGGTATTTTGGAATGGGCCGATGGGCGTATTTGAGTTCTCGCATTTTTCTGAAGGAACTCGTGTGGTCGCTCAAGCGCTTACCGAAGTTGATGGACTTGCGGTTGTTGGCGGGGGAGATTCTGCAGCAGCAGTTCGCGCACTAGGATTTAAAGATTCGCAGTTCGGCTACATCTCAACCGGTGGTGGCGCATCGCTTGAGTACTTAGAAGGAAAAGAACTACCAGGGTTGAAAGCTCTGGGCTTTTAAAAGTATTTGAAATTTTAGTAACGCCGCAGAACGAGAGGACACCATGTCACGCAAGCCATTAATCGCTGGTAATTGGAAGATGAATCTCAATCATCTTGAAGCGATTGCGGTCGCGCAAAAGCTCGCGTACTCGATTGAAGATCGTGAATACGATGCAGTGGATATCACCATCATCCCGCCATTTACCGATATTCGATCGATCCAAACCCTGATCGATGGCGATCGATTGCGACTTACTTATGGTGCGCAAGATCTCTCACCGGAAAATTCAGGCGCATTTACTGGCGATATTTCAGGTTCAATGTTGGGCAAATTAGGTTGCACATTTGTTTTAGTGGGGCATTCCGAGCGACGTGCAATTCACCATGAAAGCGATGAACTTCTTAATCGAAAGATCAAAGCGGCGCTTGCGCACGAGTTAACTCCGATTTTCTGCATTGGCGAAGAACTTCCTATCCGTGAAGCAGGAACTCATGTTGAGTTTGTACTTGAGCAGGTGCGAGCCGGACTTAAGGGGTTCCATAAACCAGATTTGAAGAAGATTGTTTTTGCGTATGAACCTGTCTGGGCCATCGGAACAGGACGAACTGCTACTCCTGAAGATGCGCAAGAAGTTTGCGCCGCAATTCGAAGTGAATTGAAGAAAATTGGAAGTGATGAAATCGCTGAAAACGCGCGCATTCTTTATGGCGGTTCAGTGAAGTCAGCCAATATCGTCGACATCATGCGCCAGCCAGACGTTGATGGTGCGCTTGTAGGCGGAGCGAGCCTTGACCCTGAAGAGTTTGCCCGCATCTGTAAGTTCCATCGGGTATCCTGACGCCCGTGAAATTAGCTCTCTCAATAATTCTTATCATCACCAGCGTATTGATGATCATGCTCGTCCTCCTTCACAAAGGTAAAGGATCAGGGCTTTCGGATCTCTTTGGTGGTGGCGTCTCGTCAACATACGGCGGGTCATCTGTCGTTGAACGAAATCTTGATCGCATCACAATCGTCGTCGGAGGGCTCTGGTTCGCTGCAGTTGTGGCGTTAAGTTTGCTTTTGAAGTAGGAACAAAATAGAAGTTAAAAGAATTAAAATGCTAGAAAATTTAAATTGTTAGACAAGTAAGGAGAAAAAATGGCCGGTGGTAGCGCAATTCGCGGATCGCGTGTTGGTGCAGGTCCTATGGGAGAAGCCGAACGTGGCGAAGCAATCGCTCGTTTCCGCGTCTCTTACTGGTGCCTCAACGGTCATGAAACAAAACCTTCATTTGCAGAAGATGGCACAGTTACAGTTCCGGATGAATGGGATTGCCCTCGTTGCGGTTTTCCTGCAGGCAGAGATAAGAACAATCCACCTAGCCCGCTAAAAAATGAACCGTATAAGACTCACCTCGCGTATGTAAAAGAGCGACGGACTGAAGCGGAAGCGACAAAAATTCTCTCTGATGCGCTGAAAAAATTACGCGGCGACGACGAATAAATTTAGTTTTAAAGCAATCGAACTGCGCTGAGCAGTTCTGTGATTCCAGCTCTTCTGTCAGTGAGATGAAATCTCACCACTGGTAATTTACGTTTCGCCAGCGCTTCAAAATCACCGAGAGCTTGCGCCATTTCAAGCGTTGCAAAACTATATGGCGCGCCGGGAATCTCAAGATCTTTTTCAACGCCACCGGTGATGGAGATAAAGCCACCTACTTGCGGCCCACCTTTATGAAATTGTCCAGTTGAATGAAGAAAGCGCGGTCCCCAGCCAAAAGTTGTTGGTACATCAAATTTCTCTGCAATAAGTGAACGAATTTCTGCGAGCGCATGATCGCTTGTGCGATCTAAGTAAGCCATGATCGCGATAAAGCTTTTTCCATGCATTTTCTTTAATTCGGCAAGCACAGTAGTTGCAGATGAGTCAGAGTAAATTTCAATATCGCCATCGCGCGCCGATGGCTGGGATACCTCAACCTTGCCACCGCGCCATCGATCAAGGAGAGTGGTGGTTTGTTCTTTGGCTTCCGTCACATTCGGTTGATTAAAGGGGTCAACCTTCAAGAGATAACCCAATAACGCTGTAACCCACTCCCAAAAAATAAATTGAGCCCCGAGTGGTCCAACGACAGATAAATCACCAGAACCATCAAACGTGACAACGGGATGTTTGCCGCCCACTTTGTCATCTGCGGAAGCGAGAACTACAGGGAGGAGTCCTTTGCTCTCTTTACCAGTGGATTCGGCAATAAGTTGTTCAATCCAATCGCTGATTCCAGGAACGCTACTTCCACTGTCGGTAAAACCAACATAGGGGAATTTCGAAAGCGCGAGCGCTGCTGTTACCGCTGGCGAGATCGTGCTGACAAATTCTTTACTCGCTTCAAGCGCATCATCGAGAAGAACTGAGACGTCGATTCCAAGTAAAGCGCTTGGGGTTAAGCCAAATGCACTCAGCGCACTAAACCGTCCACCGACATTGGGGTCAGCGTTGATTACACGAAATCCGTCAGCGCGAGATTGAATATCCAATGGTGAGCCCGGATCAGTAACAATGACAATATGTTCGGCAGGGTTTAAACCAGCTTTACGATAGAGATCGATATAAAAACTTTTCTGAGAAGCAGTTTCGATTGTCGATCCAGATTTAGATCCAATCACGATCACCGAATGTGACAATCGTTCAGGGATCGAAGCGATAACCTGCGAAGGATCAGTGCTATCAAGGACGGTCAGCCTTTTTCCGTACGTAGCAGCGATAACTTCTGGTGCA
This sequence comes from Actinomycetota bacterium, assembly GCA_009927575.1. Lineage (GTDB taxonomy): Bacteria > Actinomycetota > Actinomycetes > Nanopelagicales > Nanopelagicaceae > UBA7398. The sequence goes on along the minus strand of RFMS01000135.1, from coordinate 29,096 downwards.
AGTGATGAGCCACCCATTCCACAGAGAACGACCGAGCCAAGTTCCTTCTCGCGCGCCCACGCAGAGAGCGCATCCAATTGCGGAAGCAACTCTCGTGAACTCTCAGGGAGCTCAACCCAATTTAGTCGAATCTTTGCTTCGCGCGCAGCCGCTTCGCCCCAAATCGATGAATCTTTATCAGCCAACCGAGTGGCAATATTAAGTAGTTCACGAAACTCCGAACTTTCGGGAGATATCGCAGAAAATGTTGCGCCTTTAAGCGTTATCACCACGTGCCACTTTCTCTACAACCTCGATGAGTTGTAACCACGGAGTTACAAATTTCTCTAAACCTTCTCGTTCTAACTTATCAGCGACTTCATCGAGTGAGATACCAAGATTGGCTAGCGCCTCAACATCTGCACGGGATTGTTGAACATTGGACGTAATCGATTCACCTCGAACATCGCCATGATCAGCGACCGCATCCAAGGTACTTTGCGGCATAGTGTTCACAGTTTCAGGTGCCACTAATTCAACAACATATCTATCATCGGAATAGGACTTATCTTTGACGCCGGTAGATGCCCAGAGTGGTCGTTGAATATTCGCACCAAGAAGAGCTAAAGAGATCCATTGTGGCGTGCGTTTCATTTCAAGGAATGCTTCGTAAGCCAAACGTGCATTAGCGATTGCTGCTCTCCCCAAAAGCGAGGTTGCGTTGGAGTTACTGTCACTTTTAAGACGGGCATCAATCTCGCTATCGACTCTACTGACGAAGAATGAGGCAACGGAATGAATCTCATGTAAAGGTAGTCCGAGAGAGTGGCGACGTTCCAAGCCTGCGACAAAGGCGGCAAAAACTTCTTGATAGCGAGCCACTGAAAAAATGATCGTTACGTTAACGCTAATTCCGGCGGCAATAAGTTCCGTGATGGCAGGCAATCCTTCAACTGTGGCAGGAACTTTAATGAGGACATTTGGTCGTGCGACTTTCTGCCAGAGATCTTTTGCTTGGGCAATTGTTTTTTCGGTATCGCGAGCAAAGCGTGGATCAACTTCGATACTTACTCGGCCATCAACTCCGTGAGAATCCACAAATACATCATGCAATTGATCGCATGCTCTTTGGACATCATCAACCGTGAGATGAGTAATGATGGATTCTGCGTTCTTTCCTTCGGCAGCTAATCGTTTAATGTCATCGGCATAAAGTGCTGAATTGCTAATTGCCTGGGAGAAAATGGCAGGATTTGTTGTAACGCCAACGACAGATTTTTCGGCGATTAACCGAGTTAATGATTGTGGTGACGACGAATCAATCAATCTGTCGCGTGAGAGGTCATCAAGCCAAATTGAGGTACCGGCTCTTGATAAGGCAACGAGTCGATCTGTCATTGCTTGATTTACATTCTATTGAGTAATTGTGCGTCGCGCTGCTGCGACGACGTTCTCGACCGTAAATCCAAATTCAGCAAAGAGTTTCTGATACGACGCAGATGCTCCAAAGTGTTCAATCGAAATCATTTCACCAGCATCGCCAACAAGTTCTCGCCATCCTTGAGCGATTCCCGCTTCGATACTCACTCGCGCTTTTATTGACGGCGGCAGAACACTTGCTCGATAACTTTCTGGTTGGGCTGCAAACCACTCTAAGCATGGTGCGCTCACTACTCGAGTAGCAATGCCTTCCTTTTCTAGTTCTGTTTGAGCTGAAAGCGCTAACGCCACTTCCGATCCGGTGGCAATCAAAATTACTTGAGGCGTCTTTGATGCTTCCTTGAGAATGTAGGCACCGTTCTTTACGCCGCTCGCATCTGAGATTCCAGAACCTTTTTTCTCACTTTCACGTTCAAAGACGGGGAGATTCTGTCGAGAGAGAAGGAGTCCGACTGGTTCACGTCGACGGATAATTTCTGCCCACGCATAAGCAACTTCATTTGCATCGGCTGGTCGAATAACGCTTAAACCAGGTATTGCTCGTAGCGCTGCTGCATGTTCAACCGGTTGATGAGTTGGACCGTCTTCACCTAAACCGATGGAGTCATGCGTCCAAATGTAGGTAACGGGAAGTTTCATTAGTGCAGATAAGCGAACCGCTCCTCGCATGTAATCACTGAAAACTAAGAATGTTCCACCAAATGGCCGAGTCAGTCCGTGAAGCGCAACACCATTCATGATCGCGCCCATGGCATGTTCGCGAATGCCGAAGTGAATAATGCGACCGTAAGGATTTGCACCTTTCATGCCACTGCTCTTTGGTAAGAAGGAGCCACCGTGATCAATTGTGGTGTTATTACTCTCTGCTAAATCTGCTGAGCCGCCCCACAATTCGGGAAGAATTGCCGCGAGCGCTTGCAAAGTATCACCAGAGGCTTTGCGCGTAGCGATCTCTTTCGATGACAGTACAGTCGAAGGGAAGTGCGGAAGTGACTTCTCCCAATTCGCTGGTAACTCTTGTGACATCAAACGGTTCAATAAAGCAGCTCTTTCAGTATTTTGCGATTGCCATTGGGAAAAATTCTTCTGCCATGCGCTTTTCATTTCTGCGCCGCGTATTTTTACTTTACGCACATGGCTGAGTACATCATCAGGAACATCGAAACTTTTTGTTGGATCAAGACCTAGTTCAGTCTTTGTCGCAGCAATTTCGTCAGCGCCAAGTGCTGAACCATGTGATTTTGCTGTATTGCGCGCATTAGGCGCTGGCCAGGCAATAACGGTTTTCAGTCGAATTAATGTGGGCTTCTGCTTCTCAACTAATGCGGCGTTCATAGCTTGTTCAAGTACTACTCGATCGACATCACCATTAGCGAGCGCCGCTACTTCAATGACGTTCCATCCGTAAGCCCGATAACGCGCAGAGACATCTTCAGTAAACGCGAGATGTGTATCGCCTTCAATCGAAATTCGATTGTCATCATAAATTACTTTGAGGTTGCCTAACGCTTGAACTCCAGCAAGTGATGAAGCTTCTGCGCTAACGCCCTCTTCGAGATCGCCATCCGAACAGATAACCCAGATGTTGTGATCAAATGGACTCTCACCATCTGCGCAGTCGGGATCAAATAGTCCGCGTTCGTATCGCGCGGCCATCGCCATTCCAACCGCGTTAGCAACTCCTTGACCTAGTGGTCCAGTAGTTGTTTCGACGCCAGCAGTATGGCCATATTCAGGATGGCCCGGAGTGAGTGAGCCCCACGTTCTAAAACTTTGTAGATCAGATAATTCAACGCCGTAACCGCTAAAGAAGAGCTGGGTATAGAGAGTCATTGATGAATGTCCGCACGAAAGAATAAATCGATCGCGACCTATCCATTGCGGATCACTTGGATCATGGCGGAGAAATTTCTGAAAAAGTAAATAAGCAACTGGCGCGAGGGACATCGCCGTACCCGGATGGCCATTGCCAACTTTTTGAACCGAATCCATCGCAAGTGCACGCGCAACTTTTACTGCGCGTTCGTCGAGTTCACTCCAACTCATCGAGCAAAGATCCTTCCTTGAATGGCCAAGTTACACGCGGCAAGCCAGACCAACGTAGCTCCAACTAAATGTGCTGCGACGATCAATTCGGGAAGGCCAGTGAAGTATTGAACATAACCAATCAACCCTTGTGCCAGTACGACACCCAGAAAAATCACGGCAGTTCGCGTTATTTTTGATTGTGTATCTCCGCTCTCACCAAGTCGAAGAGCGATCAAGAGTCCTATTGTCAGAAAGATTAAAGCGATCACCATGTCAGCATGAAGAATGGCGATGGTGCGAGGGTCAAAGCCAGTTCGAGGCGCTTTGATATCGCCCGCATGTGGACCTGAGCCGGTAACAACGGTGCCAACGGTGATGACGAGAAAAGTGAGGAGCAATACCGCTCGTGACGTGAGCATGGTAATTCGTTGAAGTGGTATTGAGGCATATTCACACCACGCGAGCGCAATAACGCTGCACCTGCAATAAGGAAAATCGAGAGGATGAAATGGCTTGCAACCGCGTAGGGATTGAGATGCGTGAGAACGGTAATTCCGCCCAATACACCTTGCCCAAGAATCCCAAGAAGTTGGAAGAGAGATAAGAGAAATAGATCTCGTCGACGGCTCTTCAGAACGTAGATGATTGTCGCCAAGGCCGCGAAGAAGAGAGCGAAGGTAAGGAGTCGGTTGCCGAATTCAATCCACGCATGAACTGGACCTTCAACTTGATGTGGTGTGGGGGTGTATGAACCAGGTGTGCACTCTGGCCAGGTCGGACAACCAAGACCAGAACCTGTAAGTCGAACAGCGCCACCGGTAACGATGAGTGCGCATTGCAGAAAAAGAAGTGAGGAGAGGAGGAACCTTCCCACTTTCGACATGTCGTAACCCTATTAGCGTGGCCCTGGAATTCCTTCAATTGGCGCGGTGGGGGGAATTACGCAACAATAATGTTGTGAAAATAACCAAGGCGCCATCCCGAGAACTTTCCACTCGGGAAGCCCTTGCGCGTTCCATTTTGCAATCAGGCCCGCTTACCGCGGTAGCGCTCGCAGACCAGCTTCACATTACTCCTGCAGGAATTCGCCGCCATCTTGATGCGCTGGTTGACGAAGGAATATTAGAAGCGCGCGAACCATACCCATCGCAACAGAACCAACGTGGCCGTGGCCGTCCGTCAAAAGTTTTTGTAATGACTGATGCTGGGCGAGAGAAGTTTGAACATTCGTATGACGATCTTGCTGTACATGCATTGAAATTTATGTCGCAGAAAAATGGCCAACAAATGGTGAAAGAGTTTGCGCACGCGAGAGCACAAGAAATAGCGCGCAAGATTCAGAAAAATTTAGCACAATCAAGAAGCCAGAAAGAGAAAATTAAAGTTCTCGCACAAGAGTTAACTAATGAAGGCTATGCAACAACTGTTCAACAGCGAGCGCAAGGCGAAGAAATTTGTCAGCACCATTGCCCAGTTGCTCACGTCGCTGCCGAATTTCCAGAAATCTGCGAAGCAGAGACCGCAGTATTTTCACAAGTCCTTGGCACGCATGTACAACGCCTGGCAACAATTGCGCACGGTGATGGCGTCTGCACGACATTTGTACCGAATGGAAATTCCTCGAAATCACGGCAATCTCAACTGGGACAATCCCAAAAACAACGAAAGAAAGCGGCGGCACAATGACACAGATCGCACATCCAGAACTCGAAGGCATTGGTAAATATGAGTATGGCTGGTCAGATAAAAATGATGCTGGCGCAAACGTACAACGCGGTCTCAACGAGGATGTCGTCCGCGATATTTCTGCAAAGAAGAATGAACCACAATGGATGCTTGATCTTCGTCTTAAAGGTTTAGCGCTCTTTGACAAGAAGCCGATGCCAAATTGGGGCTCAGACTTATCGGGCATTCACTTTGACACCATTAAGTACTTTGTTCGCTCAACTGAGAAACAAGCTACGACTTGGGAAGAATTGCCAGAAGATATTAAGAACACGTATGACCGTCTCGGAATCCCAGAGGCAGAGAAAAATCGCCTTATTGCAGGTGTTGCTGCGCAGTACGAATCAGAAGTTGTGTATCACTCGATTCGCAAAGATCTTGAGGAGCAAGGCGTGCTCTTTCTCGATACCGACACCGGACTACGTGAGCATGAAGATATTTTTAAAGAGTATTTCGGTTCAGTAATTCCAGTTGGCGACAATAAATTTGCAGCTCTCAATACTGCTGTCTGGTCTGGCGGTTCATTTATCTATGTACCAAAGGGTGTGCATGTTGAGATTCCATTGCAAGCATATTTCCGTATTAATACCGAGAACATGGGTCAATTTGAAAGAACTCTCATCATTGCTGATGAAGGTTCTTACGTACATTATGTTGAAGGATGTACTGCACCGATCTATTCATCCGACTCACTACATTCTGCAGTAGTCGAGATTATCGTTCGAAAGAATGCTCGAGTTCGCTACACAACAATTCAGAACTGGTCCAATAACGTTTATAACCTTGTAACAAAGCGTGCGACCTGTGCAGAAGGCGCAACGATGGAGTGGATCGATGGCAATATCGGTTCCAAAGTCACAATGAAATATCCAGCGGTTTTCTTGATGGGTGAACACGCAAAAGGCGAGACTCTCTCCATTGCATTCGCCGGTGAAGGCCAACATCAGGATGCTGGCGCAAAGATGGTTCACGCAGCGCCGCACACATCGTCAACCATTATCTCCAAATCAGTCGCTCGAGGCGGCGGCCGAACCTCTTATCGAGGGCTTGTTCAAGTACAAGATGGCGCACATCATTCAAAGAGCACAGTTAAATGCGATGCGCTCTTGGTTGACACCATTTCTCGTTCCGATACATATCCATATGTAGATGTTCGTGAAGATGATGTATCGATGGGACATGAAGCAACTGTCTCAAAAATCAGCGATGATCAACTCTTTTATCTCATGTCACGTGGACTTTCTGAAGATGAAGCAATGGCGATGATTGTGCGCGGATTTATTGAACCTATTGCGCGAGAACTTCCTATGGAATATGCCCTTGAGCTCAATCGACTCATCGAGCTTCAAATGGAAGGCGCAGTTGGATAATGAGCGCACTCACAACAAATTATCTCGTTCCTACGGGAAGAGAAGAGGCGTGGCGATTTACGCCACTGAAGAAGATTGCTGGGTTTCATGATGGGACCGCTTCATTTATTCCGAAGATCTCTCTCTCGTTAAAAGATCAAGCGCAAGGTGGCTACACCATCGCTGCAGTGCCAGCGAGTGAAGTCATCCCACAATCAACTACTGATGATGTCGTTGTGCAACGTATACGAGATGCTGTTAAAGAGGTAACAGTTCTCACCATCAATAAGGATGCCGAGATTAAAGAAGCAATTACATTATTACGTAAAGCGGGGAGCGGAGCTGAGGTTTCTCGAACCGTAATCCGCGCCGGAGCACACTCACATGCCACTGTCATTGTTGAGAATTCCGGAAATGCAAAGATTGCTGAAGAGATTGAAATTTCGCTGGAACCAGGAGCGACGTTGACATTCGTTTCTCTGCAAGAGTGGGATAACGAAACAGTTCACCTTGCTCGCCATCACGCAATTGTCGGAAAAGATGCGACGTTTAAATCAGTAGTCATTTCGATTGGTGGTTCGGTCGTTCGACTTCTTCCGACTGTTGAATATGCAGGAACTGGTGCAAGCGCTGAACTTTCTGGACTCTACTTCGCGACGGATGGCCAACATCTCGAACATCGTATTCATGTTGACCATAATGTTACGCATGCGAAATCTCGTGTGAATTACAAGGGTGCGCTCGCAGGAGATAGCGCGCGAACGGTATGGATCGGCGATGTCTTTATTCGCGCAGCTGCCGAAGGAACAGATACCTATGAATTAAATAGAAACCTTCTGTTAACCGATGGCGCGCGTGCAGATTCTGTGCCAAATCTTGAGATTGAAACCGGCGAAATCGTTGGTGCAGGCCATGCAAGCACAACGGGTCGATTTGATGATGAACAACTTTTCTATCTGATGTCACGCGGTATTCCAGCTGATGAGGCCCGTCGCCTAGTCATTCGTGGTTTCTTCGCTGAAATTGTTTCTTTAATCAAGGACGAGACTATTGAAGAGCGTTTGATGGCACGCATTGATGGCGAGCTCACGAAGGTTGGCGCGTAATGGCGTATCTAACTATTTCCATCAATGATCTCGTAGATGGCAAACCACAAAAGTTCACTATCGGAAACACTGATGTCTGTGTAGCTCGCGTAGGTAGCGATGTGTATGCCATCAACGATATGTGCACTCACTCTGAAGTTTCTCTTTCAGAGGGCGAAATGAATGGTCGCAATATTGAATGTTGGCTCCATGGCTCAGAGTTCGATATGGCAACAGGTGAGGCGCTTACACCGCCAGCGATCGAAAACGCAGAGGTTTATTCAGTTACTCGCGACGGAGATTCCGTCACAATCACGGTGGAAGGAAAACATGTCAACGCTAATAATTAAAGGTCTCCACGTCGGAGTTGAAACTGAATCAGGAACCAAAGAGATTCTTAAAGGCGTTGACCTCACTGTTAATTCAGGTGAAACGCATGCAATTATGGGACCAAACGGATCTGGAAAATCTACCTTGGCTTACGCCATTGCAGGCCACCCTAAGTACACGATCACTGGTGGTTCAGTGACACTAGATGGCGCTGATGTTTTAGAGATGTCGGTGGATGAACGAGCAAAAGCTGGACTCTTCCTCGCAATGCAATATCCAGTTGAAGTGCCTGGTGTATCCGTTGCAAACTTTTTGCGAACCGCAGCAACAGCAATCCGTGGCGAAGCGCCAAAAGTTCGCACCTGGATTGGTGAAGTGAAAGAAGCGATGTCAGGTTTACATATGGATCCTGCATTTGCGGAGCGAAGCGTGAACGAAGGTTTCTCAGGTGGCGAGAAGAAGCGCCATGAAATTCTGCAATTGGAGTTACTCAAACCAAAAATCGCAATTTTGGATGAAACAGACTCAGGGCTTGATGTTGATGCCCTTCGCATTGTTTCCGAAGGCGTGAATCGAGTGAAATCACAATCTGATTTAGGCGTTCTTCTCATTACGCACTACACCAGAATTTTGCGTTACATCAAACCTGACTTTGTCCACGTTTTTGCTAACGGCAAGATCGTGGAAGAGGGTGGGCCAGATTTAGCGGAGAAGCTCGAAGAGAAGGGTTATGCCGAGTACGTCACGGCATAACACCCTACGAAATACTCCCCGCGATGCTCAATGTAGAAAAGATTAAATCGGATTTTCCGATTTTCTCGCGCACCATTCGCGATGGGAAACGTCTCGTCTATCTCGATAGCGGAGCAACATCGCAAAAACCACGCTCAGTGCTTGATGCCGAACGTGATTTCTACGAGAAACATAACGCTGCCGTTCATCGTGGCGCTCACCAGTTAGCTGAGGAAGCTACTGATCTCTATGAAGGAGCGCGTGACAAAGTTGCTCGTTTCATCGGAGCAGAGAGCGATGAAGTGATATTCACTAAAAATGCAACTGAATCGCTTAACTTGCTCGCGTATTCGTGGAGTAATTCATCGCTTGCCAATAAGAATCTAGCTAATAGCAATCTAACTAATGGCAATAGTATTTTTGCACTCAAACCGGGCGATGAAATTCTTATCTCAGAGATGGAACATCACGCCAATTTAATCCCATGGCAAGAGCTTGCAGCACGTACTGGTGCAACCCTGAAATGGTTCGGGATTACTCCTGAAGGTAGATTGAACTTCGACCCCTCGCTAATCACCGCTAAAACGAAAATAGTGGCGCTCACTCATCAATCCAATGTTCTAGGAACTATCAATCCAATTGCTGACATAGCAAAAATTGTGAAATCACACGGCGCACTTTTTGTCGTGGATGCGTGTCAATCCATTCCACATTTTGCAGTAAACGTGAAAGAGCTCGGTGCGGATTTCGTAGCGTTCTCAGGACATAAAGCGCTTGGACCAACTGGCGTTGGTGTTCTCTGGGGGAGACGAGTTCTACTCAATGAAATGTCGCCGTTCCTCACAGGTGGTTCAATGATTGAAACAGTGACGATGGAGCGTTCTACTTATGCATCGGCACCACAAAGATTTGAAGCTGGCGTGCCAAATATGGCTCAAGCTGTCGGACTTGGTGCAGCATCGACTATTTATCAGATATTGGAATGGCGAAAATTGCCGAACATGAACATGAGTTAACAAAGTACGCGTTGACCGAATTACAGAAGATTCCTGGCCTCGCGATTGTTGGACCACGTGATCTGGAAAATCGTGGCGCAGTTCTCTCGTTTACTGTCGAAGGAATTCATCCACACGATTTAGGCCAAGTTCTCGATGAGTACGGAATTGCTGTTCGAACTGGATATCACTGTGCATGGCCGCTCATGAGAGCAATGAACGTTGTCGCGACAACCCGCGCATCTTTTTACATCTACAACGATACGTCGGATGTTGACGAGCTGGTCTCCGGCATCACTCGTGCGCAAGAATTTTTCAACGTTTCATCGAGTGGAGTCCTTCGATGAATTTAGATTCGCTCTACCAAGAAGTGATTATGGATCATTACAAAAATCCACTTCACAAAAAACTCAGCCCGGAGCCAACAGTTCAGGTGCATCACGTCAACACCAGTTGTGGTGATGAAGTCACTCTTAATCTCCATATGGATGGCAATCTCGTTTCTGACATTTCATGGGAGGGGAGCGGCTGCTCAATCTCGCAAGCGAGCACTTCAGTGATGTCGGATCTGTTGCGAGGTAAAGATGAGGATGAAGCGCTAAAGATCGTCGCTGATTTTCTTGAAATGATGCAGAGTAAAGGCACCAAGAGCGGTGATGAGAATATTCTCGGAGATGGCGTAGCGCTAGCTGGCGTATCGAAGTTCCCCGCTCGCGTAAAGTGTGCACTCTTGGGATGGATGGCATTTAAAGACGCAGTTACACGCAGTAGATCTGGAGAATGAAATGAGTGAAAAACTTGCTGGTGTCGATGACATCACGGAAGCAATGAAAGATGTGATTGATCCAGAACTCGGAATCAATGTAGTTGATCTCGGTTTGATCTATGACGTTTCGGTTGATTCGGGAAATGTCGCTGTGCTGGACATGACACTCACATCTGCAGCATGTCCTCTCCAAGACGTTATTGAAGATCAAACTCGTTCTGTACTTCAGGATCTAGTCAGCGATGTAAAAATCAACTGGGTATGGATGCCACCTTGGGGACCAGGCAAAATCACTGACGATGGCCGCGAACAACTTCGCGCTATCGGATTTACAGTCTGAAAAAACAGATTAATTAATGTCGCAACATGCAATGTGGATGTCCTTTCGGACATTAACTCAAGATCAGTCTGTTAAGAATCAGAAACTTAAACCAGGCACCATAAAACGAATCGTCAGTTTTGCCACTCCATATAAAACGTCGCTCGTCTTCTTTTTGGTTACGGTGATTCTCGATTCTTTCCTCGTAGTGTCCACGCCACTATTGCTGAAACGTCTCATTGATAAAGGTGTGATTCCAGGAGATGCTCATCTTGTAACAGTCTTAGCGCTTGCTGTTGGTGGATTGGCAATTCTCGATGCTCTGCTCAGCATGATTAGTCGATGGTTCTCTGCGCGAATCGGAGAAGGCCTGATTTATGACCTTCGAACTCGAGTCTTTGAACATGTACAACGGCAGTCCATTGCGTTTTTTACTCGCACGCAAACTGGCGCGCTTATTTCGCGAATTAACTCCGACGTTATCGGTGCACAACAAGCTTTTACACAGACTCTCTCAGGAGTTGTCAGCAACGTCATCAGCTTGGTTTTAGTAGGGGCAACGATGGCGATTCTTTCGTGGCAGATCACGATTGCTGCACTCTGTTTATTGCCACTCTTTCTCATTCCTACCAAATGGGTTGGTCGCAAACTCCAATCTCTGACGCGGGATTCCTTCAATCTCAACGCCGAGATGTCATCGACAATGACTGAGCGATTCAATGTTTCTGGCGCCCTTCTTGTTTCTCTCTATGGAGATCCAAAAGAAGAGCGTCATTATTTTTCATCCCGTGCCAGAAAAGTCGCTGATATCGGAATTACGATGGCGCTGCTTAATAGAATATTTTTTATCGCACTCACATCAATCGCTGCGGTTGCGACGGCAATTGCTTACGGAATTGGCGGGCATTTAGCAATTAATAAAACAGTGACTGTTGGAACTCTCATCGCAATCACTGCGCTACTTGCTCGTCTTTATGGACCATTAACTGCGCTTTCAAATGTACGAGTAGATGTTATGACCGCGCTCGTCTCATTTGAGCGAGTTTTTGAAGTACTTGATCTGGAACCCATGGTGAAGGATGCGCCTGAAGCAATGCCAGTTATCAATGGGCCATTAGCGATCGAATTTAAGGATGTGAAATTTTCTTATCCAAAAGCTGATGAGATCTCGCTCGCTTCATTAGAGGCAGCGGCAAAACCAGAGATCATCCAAAGTGGCGAGATTCTCAAAGGAATTTCGTTCACAGTTCAGCCTGGAACACTTACTGCACTCGTCGGATTATCTGGCGCAGGAAAGACAACGATTAGCGCGTTAGTTCCTCGACTATACGACGTCACCGCAGGGTCTATCGAAGTTGGTGGAAAAGATATTCGCTCGCTCACGCTTGCCTCGCTTCGAGAAACTATCGGCGTGGTGACGCAAGATGCACATATGTTTCATTCTTCAATTGCAGAAAATCTCCGATATGCAAAAGCTGATGCAACAGAAACTGAAATGCAACAAGCGTGCGAAGCTGCGCAAATTTGGGATCTCATTAAATCATTGCCCAATGGTTTCGAAACTATCGTAGGTGAACGTGGCCACCGATTATCAGGTGGCGAGAAACAGCGGTTGGCAATTGCACGATTACTTCTGAAATCGCCACGGATCGTGATTCTTGATGAAGCTACTGCGCACCTTGATTCTGAAAATGAAGCGCTAGTGCAAGCAGCTCTCGCGCAAGCCTTACAAGGTCGAACCAGTATCGTGATTGCACATCGACTCTCTACCGTGCGAGCTGCGCATCAAATTCTGGTTCTCGCCGAAGGTCGAATTGTGGAACGTGGAACACATGATGAACTCGTCGCACGCGGTGGCGCGTATGCAGATTTATATGCTCGACAAGCTTTAGGCGAGCCGTAAATCTTCTCGAACTATTAGAACTCGTCCGACCAGAACGAGTAGTGCAAAAACTAACCATTGCAAGGCATATGCCATATGCGGTCCATCGCTTAGTTCCGGAAGTTCATTAGGAAAACGCGGTGTCAATGTTGGATCGCTTGCTCGTAAGAGATCAAGTGAGAAATTGGCAGTGTTGATGTTTTCGGCAGCGTTCCATTTACTTAATTGTGAACTTTGGCTCAATTGCGAACTCTGAGTATTACTCGTTCCAGGGAGTGCAAAGAAACTGCCACGAATCTGACTTGTTCTACTGAAAGTTCTCAATCGTCCTTCTAATGTTACGAGGTTAGATGTTGTAGGAATTGTTTGTGGTGGCGTGGTTGCATCTTTACCTGCTTTAACCCACCCTCGATCAATCCAAATGTTCTCGCCACTTTCAAGGCGAAAGAGCGTGAGAACTCCGAAACCATATTGACCATCTATATACCGATTGCGCAGAAATATTTCATGGTTCGCATCGAATACTCCTTCAACGCTCACCGTTCGCCATTGTTCAGCAGATAAATCCAATGAATTTCCAATTTTGGGATGTGGCGATTGAAGTAATGTGTTGAATTCACTCACGGATAAAGCCGGTCGATCGATGTTGTGAATAATGAGCGCATTTGCTGCGTGGCGATCTACGCCGCGGTGGTATTGCCAGAGCGCAGCTTTGAGGCAGCCAGCGATGAGAAGAATTGCGAGTAGCGATAATCCAAGTGCTCGACGCGAGAAGAGTGCGTTACGCATCAGTTGCGCGTGAAATCTCATTTCTGCGATGAAGTAATTGTGATGGCCCAGAAACGGTTTCACGACCGGCGTTTGCTACCACGACTGCAATATAGGGGAGAGTTAATGCTCCAACTAAACAGATCCAACGAAATGGGCTGGGTGTGATAATGGTCAAAATAAAACAGACAGTTCGAATCATCATCGACCAAAAATAACGACGCTGCCGTGCCGGTAGATCATCGCTAAGGGCAGCCTGAGCTGAGGTGATTCGATGAAGTTCTTCGCTCATAGGTAAACCTTCATTCCTCAACCTTAAGTGGCTTCTCGGATATTCGCCATGTGAATGCGTTCTTACGCGAAAGTAACAGATAGATTTGGGACATGACCGCTCGTGTAGTCCTCGTTACTGGCGGCAATCGTGGAATCGGTTTGGCGATTGCCAAGCATTTCAAAGATCTTGGTGATCACGTTGTCATCACCAATCGATCAGGTCAGGCACCTTCAGGATTTGATGTTGTATCAATGGATGTCACGTCAACCGAAAGCGTAGAAAAAGGCTTTGACGAGATTGAATCAAAATTTGGCCCAGTTGAAGTTCTCGTTGCTAATGCGGGCATCACTCGAGATGGATTAGTCTTCGTATGAGTGACGATGATTTTGAATCGGTGATCAATGCCAATCTCATTGGAGCATTTCGAACTGCGCGACGAGCAAGTAAAGGGATGTTAAAGATCAAACGGGGGAGCATGATCTTTATCGGCTCAGTCATAGGTTCAATGGGGCAGGCAGGACAAGTGAACTATGCCGCGAGTAAAGCTGGAATCGTAGGTATGGCTAAATCCCTGGCGAAAGAATTGGGAAGTCGCGGGATTACATCTAATGTCATCGCACCAGGATTTGTAGAGACAGATATGACAGCAGAACTCAACGATGAACGGCGCGATGACATCGCAAAAGCGGTTCCGTTACGTCGATTCGCCAGTGGCGATGAGGTTGCTCGAGTTGCTGGATTTTTAGCTTCAGAGGGTGCTCGGTACATCACTGGCGCGGTTTTACCTGTAGATGGTGGATTAGGAATGGGGTCATAAAGTGACAGATCAAAAGAGTTCAGCCGCTAACAATTCATCATCACAGACTTCTGGTTTATTGGCCGGAAAAAATATTTTGGTGACAGGCGTTCTCACTGATGCATCAATCGCGTTTCATATTGCGCGACTAGCTCAAGAACAAGGTGCGCGTGTAATTCTCAGTTCATACGGTCGAGTACTAAGTTTGACGACTCGGATTGCAGGTCGTCTGCCACATCCTGCACCAGTTATTGAACTTGATGTAACCAACAATGACGACCTTGCCGCGCTACCTACTCGAATAAAGGAGCATGCACCTCATCTCGATGGCGTTGTTCACTCAATTGGTTTTGCGCCAGAAAGTGCACTTGGTGGAAATTTTCTCAATACCGAATGGAGCGATGTTGCGACGGCGCTTCACATCTCCGCCTACTCATTAAAATCTTTAACGATGGCAGCGCGACCTCTCTTTACTCCGCAAGGCGCTTCAATCGTTGGATTAGATTTTGATGCCACAGTCGCTTGGCCGAAATACGATTGGATGGGAGTTGCGAAAGCAGCGCTAGAGTCAACCTCTCGTTATCTCGCACGAGATCTAGGTAAAGAAAATGTTCGCGTCAATCTTGTTGCAGCGGGACCCATTCGAACGATGGCTGCAAAATCAATTCCTGGCTTCTCTGATTTTGAATCGGTGTGGAATGAACGCGCACCATTACATTGGGATGTCACAGATCCCGTTCCAGCAGCGCAGGCGACCGTTGCCTTACTTTCTGATTGGTTTCCAAAAACCACGGCCGAGATCATCCATGTAGATGGTGGCCTTCATGGAATGGGTGCGTAACTAAGAGGTTCCACGCTCAATTTCACTTTGAGTTCGCCTTCTATTACCCTGTGCGTACTCGGTTTCGACCGATATCAAGAGGAGCGCCGCTCCCACCTTCGTCGCCTTAAATGAGCGAGCTGGTTTGATCGCTTAAAGCGATGTCTTGCGGCCATTCTCTTTTTATCTTTCAATTCTGAGTAACTCAATGATCAAATCAATGATCAAAGAAGTAAAAGAAGTAGTTGAACCATGCACTCTACGAAGAACGAAAGGAATTTGTTATCAGCGCTGAACCACGCATCAATGATCGAATCCGTGAATCGGAAGTTCGACTTATTGGAGCATCAGGCGAGCAAGTAGGCGTAGTCGACATCGACTCCGCGCTACGAATGGCTGAAGAATTCGGCCTAGATCTCGTTGAGATTGCTGCAGAAGCGAAACCACCGGTCTGCAAAATTATGGATTTCGGAAAATATAAATACGAAATCGCGCAGAAAGCACGAGAAGCTCGTCAGAACCAGACCCACATTGTGGTGAAGGAGATGCGAATGACCTCCCGAATTGAGAGCCATGATTATGAGACCAAGAAAGCTCATATCGAAAAGTTCTTACTCGGCGGCGACAAGGTGAAGGTAACAGTTCAATTTCGCGGACGAGAGCAGAGTCGGCCAGAACTTGGCTATCGCTTATTGCAGCGATTAGCTGAAGATGTTGCCGAAGTTGCTTTTGTTGAGTTTGCGCCAAAGCAAGAAGGCCGCAGCCTCACCATGGTGCTTGGTCCGGTAAAGCGAAAGAGCGATGCAGTTGCGGAAGCAAAGCGCGCTCGAAAGCAAGCAGAAGCACAAGGCTGATAGTAAAAAAGAATTAATTGTAGAAACCAGCAGTAAAACAGGAGGATGAAATGCCAAAGATGAAGACACATAGTGGCGCGAAGAAGACCTTCCGCGTAACTGGAAGCGGAAAGATTATGCATGAGCGCGCCGGAAAGCGTCACCTCCTTGAGCGCAAGTCATCACGACATACACGTCGATTGACAAATGATGCAGCAGCAAAAGCACCAAGCGCTTTTTCAGCAAAGCGCCTACTAGGTTTGAAGTAAGGGAGAGCGAAAATGGCCCGAGTAAAACGCGGAGTACACGCAGCGAAGAAGCGTCGCACCATTTTGGAGCGCGCGAGTGGATATCGTGGACAACGTTCACGGCTTTTCACCAAAGCGAAAGAGCAAGTAACGCACTCTCTTGTCTACTCATTTAATGATCGTAAAGATAAAAAAGGTGATTTCCGTCAGCTGTGGATCACTCGTATTAACGCGGCCACCCGCGCTAATGGCCTTACTTACAATCGTTTTATCCAAGGTTTGAAAGCAGCTGGCGTTGAAGTTGATCGCCGAGTTCTTTCTGACTTAGCAACAAATGATCCAAAAGCATTCGCGAAACTTGTAGAAGTTGCGCGCAAGAATGTGAAAGTTTCCTAAAACTCTTTCATGATTACGAGCCTTCATTCGCCCCATGTGGAGCGAGTGAAGGCTCTTTTAGGTTCTCGGGGAAATAAAGCGCGTCGTCAAGAAAAGCTCTTCGTTGCAGAAGGACTTCAATCTATTCGAGAGGCGCTTGCGAGTAGCCTTATTACAACGCAAGCAATCTATGTCACCGAACATGGACGACAATTACTGGCAGAAGAGAACCTCATCTCTGAGGATTTCGATTTTGTCGACGTATCTGATGCAGTGATGGCCGCAATGACTGACACGGTTACACCTCAAGGAGTACTTGCGCTCTGCGAAATTCCACAAAGCAATAAATCAGAGTTCTTCGCACACATTCGCCAACCGCACCCGATTCGAATCGCGTATTTCTGGCAGATTCAAGATCCAGGCAACGCGGGAACTGTCATCCGCACGGCCGATGCATTTGGCTGTAACGCGGTGATGTTCTCACCTGGAAGTGTTGATGTATTCAGTCCGAAGGTTGTCCGTTCAACAGTTGGATCGTTATGGCATATACCAATTTTTGAAGATGTAGAGCCACATGAGATTGTCGAAATAAGTGGCGCAAAGATTTTTGTCACCGATGGCGCTGGGGAACTCGAACTCGCAGCCGCTGTTAAAGAGCAAGGAAACGTCGCAATGTGGGTCTTTGGAAATGAGGCTCGAGGCGTATCAGATCTTCCAGCGGAATTACTATCCCGCGCACAGACGGTTGCGATACCCATGTCTGGCGGAGCAGAAAGTTTAAATATTGCTAGCGCAGCAAGCATCGTCTTGTATTCCGCAAGTTTGAGCACATAATTAGTAGACTTCCGAGGTGTCTCTGAACGCGCAAACAATCGCATCTGATCTTGCGGCAGCGCTCTCAGCTATAGCCGGCGCGAATACTCTGGACGAATTAAAAGAAGTTAAATCGAAATTTGTCGGCGATAAATCAGCGATTGCAAAAGCTAATCAAGGACTAGGGGGGCTTGAACCCGCGCAACGTGCGGAGTTAGGAAAAGTTATTGGCGCAGCTCGAGCCGAAATTAATCAAAGTTTTTCAGAGCGAGAGCGAATACTTACGGAAATACGTGATGCAAAAGTACTTCTTGAAGAACGGGTAGATGTCACACTTCCTACTCATCGTGTTAATCGTGGTGGTTTACACCCGCTAACAATTCTTACTCATGAAATTTCTGACCTCTTTGTCGGTCTCGGTTACACAGTTGCCGAAGGTCCAGAGTTAGAGTCCGGTTGGCTCAATTTTGATGCGCTCAATATTCCAGCAGATCATCCCGCGAGAACAATGCAAGATACCTTTTTTATCGAACCACTTGAAAGTGGTTTAGTGATGCGAACTCATACTTCACCGGTTCAAGTACGAACCATGCTTGATCGCAAACCGCCAATTTATGTTATCTGTCCAGGTCGCACGTATAGAGCTGATGAACTTGATGCAACGCATACGCCAGTATTTAACCAAGTTGAGGGGCTAGTTATTGATAAAGGAATAACGATGGCGCATCTCAAAGGAACTTTAGATTTCTTTGCTGCGAAAATGTTTGGCCCTGAAGTAACTACTCGAATTCGTCCATCGTTCTTTCCCTTCACTGAACCGAGCGCCGAAGTAGATTTCTTCTACAAAGGTCGCTGGGTGGAGTGGGGCGGCTGTGGCATGGTGAATCCAAAAGTTCTTCAAGCATGTGGAATCGATACCGATGAATATTCTGGTTTCGCTTTCGGCATGGGTCTAGAGCGAACGCTTATGGTTCGGCACGGAATCGCCGATATGCATGACATCGTTGAAGGTGACGTTCGTTTTTCTCGAGCATTTGGAACGGGTCATCGATGAAAATTCCTTTCTCTTGGCTCCGAGAATTCGTAGATATTCCGAAAGAGATAACTGTCGAAGAGATTTGTTCACTTTTCATTCAACGAGGATTTGAAGTAGAGGGTGTCGAAAATCCGGCGGAAGCAATTACTGGCCCACTTGTGATTGGCCGTGTTGTTGCTATTGAAGAATTAAGCGGACATAAGAAGCCAATTCGATATGTTGAATTGGATTGCGCGGAGAAAGAACATCGATTTGTTATCTGCGGCGCCACGAATTTTAAAGTTGGAGATAAAGTTGTTGTTGCCTTGCCCGGCGCAGTTCTACCTGGCAATTTTGCAATTAGCGCTCGCGAAACGTATGGAAAAACATCTAACGGCATGATCTGCTCGGCGCGCGAATTGGGTCTCTCAGAAGATCACTCCGGAATTATGGTTGTGCCGGATTCAGAGATTGCCATTGGCGCTGATGCGTTACAGGCTCTCACTATCGATGATCCAGTAATCGATATCTCAGTAAACCCAGATCGTGGTTATGCCATGTCATTGCGAGGTGCGGCTCGAGAAATTGCCGATGCGTTACATGTGACTTTTAAAGATCCAGCTGAGCGTGAGATTTCGTTACGCGAAAACGGTTCACCAGTTCCGGTAGCTATCGATGATCCAACGGGTGCAGAAGTTATCCATCTGAGAACCCTGTCGAATATCAATGCGATAGCAGCAACTCCGTGGTTCATGCAGCGACGGCTTCAACAATGCGGCATGCGATCAATCTCAATCGCAGTCGATATTACTAATTACGTCATGCTTGAAATTGGTCAACCACTTCACGCATTTGATACTGCGAAAATTGATGGCAGCATTCGAGTTCGACGAGCTAAAGATTTTGCAACGCTAGAAACACTTGATGGACAGAAACGAAAACTCTCACCAGAGAACTTAGTGATTTCTGATGATTCAAAGCCACTTGCTATTGCTGGAACGATGGGCGGGGCTGACTCTGAAGTGCGAGATGACACACAATCTGTCGCCATTGAAGCGGCCCATTTCTATGCCAGCGTTGTAGCGAAAAATTCTCGCTCGCATATTCTCTCGTCGGAAGCGTCTCGTCGTTTTGAGCGGGGAGTCGATCCATTACTTACTTCGTTTGCCTCTGCAAGAGCGGCCGAACTCTTAATTGCATATGCAGGAGCTCAATTTGTTGGAACTGCTACAGCGGGTTCGGTGAAAAAATCTTCCGCCATTGAACTTAACCCACAAGAAATCTCCCAATTAGTAGGCCACGAGTACGGCGATAGTGATATTAAAAAGCGCTAACAGGAGTTGGCTGCGTCATTGATTCAACAGGTAAGAGCTCACGTTGGAGCGTGCAACCGCCTTCGTGGCGACCAGATCTCACCATGATGGCAGATCTTGCTGAAGAGGTAGCGCGAGTATTTGGTTATGACGCGATTCCATCGCTGATGCCAGATGTAAAGATCGGCAGTGGCTCTGGTTTAACACACTCTGGTTTAACACAGATGCAGAAGCGCAAGCGAGAAGTTGCACTCCACCTCGCACATCAAGGTTTTACCGAAGTTCAGACGTATCCATTTGTTAGCGCAGAAACTAATGCTTTGCTCGGCTTTACAGGAGATCGCGCGAAAACTTTTGCAATAGCCAATCCAATGTCGGCTGAAACTCCATACCTACGTACGCATTTAACGCCAGGTTTACTCGCTGCTGCGTCGCTAAATATCAATCGAGGTGAGAAATCGATTGCTATCTTTGAAA
This sequence comes from Actinomycetota bacterium, assembly GCA_009927575.1. Classification (GTDB taxonomy): domain Bacteria; phylum Actinomycetota; class Actinomycetes; order Nanopelagicales; family Nanopelagicaceae; genus UBA7398. The sequence goes on along the minus strand of RFMS01000135.1, from coordinate 8,734 downwards.
TTGGAGCAATTTTCCGAAACATCAAGGGAACTTCACCAGCACCAACGGTGGGAGTCAAGCAACGTCCAACTGCAGATCAAATTCGTGAGATTTATGCCAGCGTTCCCCAGCAACCAATTCATGTCGGTGGAATTCTCGCCGGCGAGTATTCATTGAGCGGTTGGTGGGGCAAAGGACGAAGCGCTGAATGGAGCGATGCGATTGATTGTGCTGCTGAAATTATTCGTAGCAGCGGCAATACATTTGAAATTAAGAGTTCAGAGCTCGCACCATGGCATCCAGGTCGATGTGCGGAATTTATCGTAGATGGTAAACCAGTAGCCCACGCAGGTGAACTTCATCCACGAGTGGTAAGTGCTTATGGATTGCCACCTAGGGCATGTGCATTTGTTGTCATTCTCGATGCACTTCCATTTGCCTCTGCCACAGCAGCGCCTGCGGTATGGACGATGCCTGCGGCCATTCAAGATATTTCGTTGATTGTCGATGCCAAAGTTTCCGCGCACGATGTAGAGAGAGCGCTTCGAAGTGGCGCTGGCGATTTACTTGAATCAATCACGCTCTTTGATCGGTACGACAAAGTAGGAGATGGGAAAATCTCACTAGCCTTTACGATGGTATTTCGAGCTCACGATCGAACACTTACTGCGGAAGAGGTCTCTGTGCTGCGCGAGAAGGCAGGTAAAGAGGCTGAACTCCGCTGCGGGGCAACAATTCGCTCAAACTAGCCGTCACATCAGCTATTTCTCGTTCTGAATAATTATGCAAAATATTGCATAAAAATACATTTCCGTATAGACTTCACTAATGAGTTCGCAGATAAATGTCGGAGTTATTGGTGCAAGCGGTTATTCCGGTGGCGAGTTACTCCGGATGCTTTCACAACATCCACATTTCAAGCCTTCTTATATCGCCGCGGGAAGTAGCGCAGGAGAGCTCATTACCTCGATTCATCCTCACCTGACTGCTTTTACTGGAAGAACGTTTGCCGCAACGAGTATTGATGAAGCATCGACTTGTGACTTGTTGTTCGTTGCGTTGCCACATGGCGAATCAGCAAAGATTGTCAATCAATTGCCCAACTCCATAAAAATCGTCGACCTTGGTGCAGATTTTCGGCTGAAGAACGCCGCGTCATGGACAAAATATTACGGCGGAGATCATGCCGGAACGTGGACATATGGCATCGCAGATGTGAAGCAACAGGTTGCGAAAATTGCTCAAAGTTCTCGAATTGCAAATCCTGGCTGTTACGCCACGTCAATAATTCTCGCCACCGCGCCAGCAATTAGCGCCATTGATGCAACAGATATCACTGTTGTCGCTGCATCTGGAACGACAGGAGCAGGTCGAAGCGCGAAAATTAACCTTATTGGAAGTGAAGTGATGAACTCACTGACCTCTTACAAATTTGGTGGTGCGCATCAACATACGCCAGAAGTAGAAGAGACACTTTCTGGGATTAAGGGTGGCGATGTGAAGATTTCCTTTACACCGATCCTTGCGCCAATGCCAAGAGGAATTTTGACGACAGTTACTGCGAAGTTAACCGAATCAATTTCTCAGGAAGATATTCGCGCGTTATATGAGTCAGCTTATGCGCACACCCCGTTCGTCACGTTATTACCTCAAGGTCAAATGCCAAAAACGTCTTCTTTAACTGGTAGCAATAGCGTCCATCTTCAAGTTGCCATTGACGATCACACTAATCGATTAGTTGTTTCAGCCGCTGAAGACAATCTAGGAAAAGGCGCAGCAGGACAAGCAATACAAAACGCCAACATTATGTGTGGATTTGCACCTGAATTGGGTCTTTCAACAATTGGTGTCGGCGCATGAAACTCCCCGCAGGATTCACCGGCGCTGGCATAGCTGCCGGCATTAAAAAATCTGGCGCAAAAGATCTCGCACTTATCGTCAACACTGGTCCACAGAAATTTGGCACTGCGGTTTTCACAAGTAATCAAGTTGTCGCTGCTCCTGTTATGTGGAGTAGAGAAGTGGTTCGAGACCACGAAGTGAGCGCAGTGATTCTCAACAGCGGCGGTGCGAATGCATGTACTGGTCCGGCTGGGTTTGCTGACACTCATACAACAGCAGAGGAAGTTGCAAAGTCCCTTACCATCAATGCTGGCGATGTTGTTGTCTGTTCCACCGGATTAATAGGTGAGCGTTTGCCAATGACTGAAATTTTGGCAGGTGTATCCACGTGTGTCTCCCACATGAACACTGAGTCTTTACACGACCTCGCATCCGCGATTATGACAACAGATTCCAAGCCTAAAATTTCACAAGTACATGGTGATTTCGAATTTGCAGGAATAGCAAAGGGTGCGGGAATGTTAGCGCCAGCGCTTGCCACCATGCTCTCTGTCGTGATGACTGATGCCGAAGTTGATCCGCGTGAAGCGACAGAAATCTTTCACGAAGTAACTGATCGAACTTTCAATCGCATCGACTCAGACGGATGCACATCCACAAATGACACCGTTCTTTTGATGGCGTCGGGTTCTTCCGGAAAGAAAATTTCACCCGAGGAGCTAAGAAATGCGCTGTTGAAAATTTGTGGCGATCTATCGCACCAACTTATTGCTGATGCAGAGGGCCATTCAAAGATTATTTCGATAACAACTGTTAACGCGAAGACTGAGAAAGATGCAGTTGAAGTAGGAAGAGCATGTGCGCGAAATAATCTTCTCAAATGCGCGCTACATGGCGAAGATCCCAACTGGGGACGAATTCTTGCAGCTTTAGGCACAACATCAGCGGTCTTCGATCCGTTAACGATCGATGTTTCACTCAATGGCGTCATGGTGTGTAAGTCGAGCGCTCCTGGCGAACCGCGAGATCGTGTGAACATGAAGAACGAAACGATAGAAATATTGATTGATCTACATGCAGGAACGCAGAGTGCAACTATTTGGACCAATGATTTAACTGCGGCGTATGTCCATGAGAACTCGGCCTACTCATCATGATGTGTTGTGAATCGTGAAAGTGATGAAGCCATGATTGTCATTAAGTATGGCGGGCACGCAATGACGGGTGATAACAACGCCATCAAGCCATGGGTCGATGCTATAAAGAATGAATTAGCGAACGGTGAACAATTCATCATCGTTCATGGTGGTGGGCCACAAATTGATCGTGAGATTTCAGCGGCCGGACTCAAGAAGGAAGTTATCGGCGGCTATCGAGTGACAACACCGGAAGTATTTTCCATCGTCGAGAAAGTTCTCACTGGAACGGTACTTCGAAATCTGGTTCGAACGTTCAAGATTTTAGGACTTCCTGCCGTCGGTATCTCCGGAAGTGATGGCGGTTTATTGGAAGTTGAGCCAAAGAAAATCAATGTGGCGGGAGAATGGAAATCTCTTGGACAAGTTGGCGATGTGCGTCGCGTTCATCCAAAGATCCTTGATTCACTCCTGTCGGCAGGATTTATCCCGATCGTTTCTCCCGTTGCAACTGATGAAAGTGGAATGGGAATGAATATCAACGCAGATATTGCGGCGGGTGCAATTGCAGGAGCGGTGAACGCAGACCAAGTAATTTTTATGACGGATGTAGCAGGCATCTATGCAAATTGGCCAGATAAATCATCGCTCATTACAGAGATTTCTGCGGAGAAACTTTCAGAGATTGCAGAGACATTTGAAGAAGGTATGGCGCCAAAAGTGACTGCCTGTCTTAATGCAATCCGTTCGGGGGCTCAATCCGCCCGCATCATTGACGGAACAAAATCAGAAAATTTCGTTGACGCACTTAATAATCGCGGTGGAACGTTGGTGTATGCATGAAAAAAACTAATGCGTCATTTGCACAACGTTGGAATGAAACATTTCAATCTGCTTATGGCACACCATCGATCGCGCTTGTACGAGGCAAAGGTGTAGATGTTTATGATGTCGAAGGCAATCGATATTTAGATTTTCTTGGCGGGATTGCCACAAACGTTTTAGGTCATGCTCATCCAAAAATTGTGAAAGCGGTCTCTCGTCAGATTGGAATCCTCAGCCATACAAGTAATTTCTATAGCCATCCACAGGTGGTAGAACTTGCTGAAAAATTAAAAGCCATGACTGGGCAAGCAACTGCTCGCACATTCTTCTGTAATTCAGGAGCAGAAGCGAATGAAGCCGCGATCAAACTCTCTCGATTAACCGGTCGCCATCGAATAGTCGCAGCTCACGGAGCGTTTCATGGTCGAACGATGGGCGCACTTTCGCTCACTGGTCAACCAGCCAAACGCGAACCTTTTAAGCCATTACTGAAGAAAATTTCTCATGTGCCATATGGGGATGTAAAGAAATTAGCACGAGCAGTTAACAAAAAAACAGCCATGGTCATTCTTGAACCAATTATGGGTGAAGCGGGAGTAATTGTTCCTGACGATAATTATTTGAAATCAGCTCGGGAAATTTGCGATAAACATGGCGCACTTTTAGTACTGGATGCAGTGCAAACTGGAATGGGTCGAACAGGAACTTGGTTTGGCTACGAAGATTCCGGAATTACCCCTGATGTCATCACCATTGCCAAAGGACTCGGCGGCGGTCTTCCAATCGGGGCGATGATTGCATTGGGACGAGCAGCAGAACTCATCACTCCAGGAAGTCATGGATCAACTTTCGGCGGTAACCCAATTTCATGTGCGGCCGGAAATGCGACAATCGATGAAATCGAAAGTAAGAAATACATGAAAACTAATCGCCAATTCGGTTTACAAATAATGAGCGCATTGCGACAAATTCCGGGCATATCGGATGTACGAGGCAAAGGACTTCTCATTGGTTTTGATTTCAGCAAACCGATTGCCAAGAAAATTGCAAGTGAACTTCAAAATAGAGGAGTACTTGTTAACGCAGCGAGTGAAACAACGATTCGAATTGCGCCAGCATTTGTGATTACCCAGAAGAACGTTGATGAATTTTTGCGTGCGTGCAGGGAAGTGGTTGCTAATCATGGCTAAACGCCTACCTCAACCACTATCTGCGAGTGCGCGTCGCGCGCTTGTCATCTCGTTAATTAATGAAGGCCGAGTGCATTCACAGTCTGATCTCGTCGATCTGCTTGATGACCAAGGCATTCATGTCACACAAGCCACCGCGAGTCGAGACTTGGAGGATGTCGGGGCTGTTCGCGCGAAAAATGACAACGGAGAATTTACGTACACATTCGTGAGTAACGATCGCGCTTCTCGGGGCACAATTAACCGAGTCTCGGACGAATTAATCTTGTCATCACATCAAGTGGAAATCTTGTTGTTGTTCGAACACCACCAGGTGGTGCACACCTTTTGGCGAGCGCGATTGACCGCGCCTCTCAAAACGGCGCTTTATCAAGCGCAATCGGAACAATTGCGGGTGATGACACAGTTCTTGTCGTTGCGAAACAAGCTCATGGTGGAGAGCAATTAGCGACACGTCTGAAAGAATTCGCCCAATCGAGAGGTGGCGCGAATGGAACTCGCGCTAATAACAAAGGTGCAAGTGCTGTGAAGAGATCGAAAGGGAGAAAGTAATGGCTCTGTGGGGTGGTCGATTTACACACGGACCCGCCGATTCTGTCTTCGCACTTTCTCGTAGCGTGCACTTTGACTGGCGATTAGCGCCATACGACATCGTGAGTTCACTTGCTCACCTTTATGTTTTAGAAAAATCTGGACTGATCAATAAGGAGCAATCGTTAGCGATTCGCAACGGACTGAAGAGTCTTTACAACGATGTAGAAGATGGAAAATTTCTACCCGATGAGCAGGATGAAGATGTTCATAGCGCACTTGAACGCGGATTAAGTCAACGTGTTGGAGTAATTGGTGGCGCTATTCGCGCCGGTCGATCGCGCAACGATCAAGTAACAACCGATCTTAAGCTTTATCTCATCGACCATATGATTGATATTGCGCTCGGTGTTGTTGAATTACAACGTTCACTTATTGGCAAAGCATCGGAGTACTCCGACGCGGTTGCGCCAGGGTTTACTCATATGCAGCATGCGCAGCCCGTCTTGTTTGGCCATGAACTTGCAAAACATTGCGCCGCATTTAATCGAGATTTATCGCGTATCCACGATTGGCTTAAACGGACATCACTCTCACCACTCGGATCAGGGGCGCTGAGTGGATCATCTTTGCCGCTTGATCCTGTCAACGACGGCCTCTCAATTAGGTTTCGCTGGAATTGTTGAAAACAGCATCGATGGCGTGAGCGATAGAGATTATGTAGCAGAAGCGCTATTTATCATCTCTCTCATTGGAGTTCATCTATCGCGCATCGGCGAAGAATGGAGTTTGTGGTCAACAACCGAGTTTGGTTGGGCGCAACTCGATGATGCCTATTCAACTGGTTCTTCGATCATGCCACAGAAGAAAAATCCTGATGTTGCAGAGTTAGCTCGTGGCAAAGCAGGTCGGTTTATTGGAAACCTCACCGGATTGCTCACTGTATTAAAAGGCCTGCCATTCGCATATAACAGGGATTTACAAGAAGATAAAGAAACTCTCTTCGATAGCGTAGAAAATCTTCTGCTTTTACTGAAACCTGTTTCAGGAATGGTGAGTTCAACAACTTTCAATCGCGATGTCATGGCAAAAGCAGCGCCTCTTGGATTTTCTTTAGCAACGGAGATTGCAGATTTCTTGGTGAGAAAAGGCGTGCCATTTGCGCAAGCCCATGAAGCCGCCGGTGCCTGCGTCAAGATCTGTGAGAAAAACGGAAAAGAACTTCACCAGCTATCGGAAGCTGAACTTCGTTCGGCGCACGATCTACTAGACCTATCTGTTCTAGAGGTACTTACTGTGAATGGTGCAATTGCGGGTCGCATTACTCCAAATGGCACTTCGGCCGAGAGTGTCAAGACACAAATCGCTCGTAGCGCCGACATCATCTCTGCTCATGAGAAATGGATTACCGACGAGCGGAGTAAGTTTTCGGGAATGATGTCGCTATGACCGCAGCGCTCATTCGAGACCTCACGTGGCGTGGCGCAATCGCCCAAACCACTGATGAAGCAGAGTTAATAAAACATTTAGATAGCGGATCGCGAACTTTATATATTGGTTTTGATCCAACAGCGCCAAGCTTGCATCTAGGCAATCTTGTGCAGATGACAATGTTGCGACGTTTCCAACTTGCAGGACATAGGCCAATTGCATTAGTTGGGGGAGCGACAGGTTTAGTAGGAGATCCCAGCGGGCGGAATTCGGAACGAACGCTCAATGATGAAGAGATCGTTGAACAATGGGTGGGAAGAATTCGCCATCAGCTAGAGGGTTTCCTGGACTTTTCGAACGGTAAAAACGCGGCGTTAATGGTTAATAATTTAGATTGGACAGCTCCAATCTCCGCAATCAATTTCCTCCGCGATATCGGCAAACATTTCAGCGTTAATCAGATGTTGGCAAAAGATTCGGTAGCGACTCGTTTGGAAGCAGGCGGAATAAGTTATACCGAATTCTCATATCAAGTGTTGCAAGCTCTGGACTTTCTTGAACTCTTCAAGCGCCACGACTGTACTTTGCAACTTGGTGGTAGCGATCAATGGGGAAATATCACAGCAGGTTTGGATTTAATTCGTAAAGTGACAACGAAGAGTGGATACGCGCTCTCTGTTCCACTATTGACAAAGGCTGACGGTACAAAATTTGGTAAAACAGCGTCAGGCAGTATCTGGCTTGATCCTGCAATGACATCTCCTTATGCCTTCTTCCAATTCTTTATTAACTCTGATGATCGCGATGTTGAGAAGTTGTTAAAGATTTTCTCTTTTAAGTCTCATGAAGAGATCTCGGCGCTTCTTGATTCACATCAAACAAATCCTGGATTGCGAGAAGCACATCGCGCGCTCGCTCGCGAAGTAACAACACTTATCCACGGAGCAGAAGCGTGCGACAGTGTTGAAGCTGCAGCGCGAGCGCTTTTCGGACAAGGTGAAATTCAATCAATCGATCTCAAAACATTAGCCGGCGCACTAGCCGAATTACCTCGAACGGAAATCAAAGATAAGAACGCGATACCAACATGGGTTGATTTAATTGTTGCAACTGGAGTTGTTGAATCAAAGAGCGCAGCTCGTCGCATTATTAAAGAAGGCGGCGCATATTTAAATAACGTAAAAGTTACTGCGGAAGATTTTGCACCGACATCTGGAGATCTCATCGGTGGTCGTTTTCTTGTTCTTCGAAAAGGAAAGCGTGATTTAGCTGCAGTAGAAGTGGTGGCATAGGCAGTTTTCACGGTACGGATTTGCTGACCGATTAAAAGCCCGATATTCTTCAATTCTTCGCTACGAGACGGACGCAACAAGGCCGGTTAGCGAGGAAGAACTTCCCTAGAAACTGCAGAAAACCCTTATAAATCAAGGTTTTTTCGATCTTTTGGCGCTTTTGGGCTGTCATGGACCGGATTTGACCTCGAGGCCTAGGGTGGCCTAAGTTTCTCCTTCTGCCCTTCGGGGTGGTTGCAGGTTGCCTTGAGATGGAGCGGAAGCTCCTGATCAATGCGCGCCCGTACCTTGAGAACTCAACAGCGTGCCATAAGTCAATGCCAATTACCTCAATGAGGTATGGCTTAATTGCCATGCCCGTTGAATCCTTTGTAAAACAAATCAATTGGTCAAAGACAATAAACGACAGATGTTTATGTCTTTTGCCAGAATCAACTTACGTTGAATCAAAATTCAATGGAGAGTTTGATCCTGGCTCAGGACGAACGCTGGCGGCGTGCTTTATACA
>RFMS01000088.1 GCA_009927575.1 Actinomycetota bacterium | reverse complement strand
GCCATCAAGGTATTGAAAATCATAAAATTCAAACCAAATGTTGCCGTGAAGAAAACCGTAAACATCACACCGAGAATGTCCCGCCGCGCTTTCACATAAGCAAAAGCTTCTCCAATTTTGGCATTGATATTTGGTTTATTCTCAACGTGAAGTTCGCTCTCTCGAACCGCATATAACGCTGCAAGAATAAAAATGTATGAGGTCGCATTGAGTAAGAACGATGGACCAGTACCAAATGCCGCGATGAGCAAGCCTGAAACTCCAGGGCCAATTAATCGAGCAAGATTGAAGTTTGCTGAATTTAAGCTAACTGCGTTTCCAAGATCAGCGCGTCCCACAATCTCCGCCGTAAAACTCTGGCGTACTGGCGCATCAATTGCGCTAGAAAGTCCGAGCGTAAAAGCGCAGACGAAGACATGCCATAACTTGATGTGGTCAGTAACAACGAGCACACCAAGTGTGAGGGCTGATACGCCGCCCCCGATATTGCAGAGCAGTAATACTCGCCTTTTTATTGAATCTGTCGGCGAGTGCACCGCCTTGAATGCTTAGGAGTAACGCAGGAAGAAATTGCACTCCGGTAACGAGTCCAACGTATGTTCCGCTTCCACTGAGTTGGAGTACTAACCAATCTTGCGCAACGCGTTGCGCCCATGTTCCAATATTGGAGAGCGTGTTCGCGGGATACATGATTCGATAATTGCGGTGACGAAACGACCGCAAATAACTCATAGGGGTACTCTACTTTCATGAAGAGCGCAGTGACGGTGATTATCGTTGGTATTTCACTATGGATTACTGGATTGGTTATAGCGCTCGCTACACATGCAGAAAGTAAAGTTCTCTACACCTGTGGCGTAGGAATTGCACTCGGCCTCATTGGTATTCGCTACACAATAAGACGCGCACGTCGAAGCGGAATTTAACCTTCGATCTGTTGCGCAATTCCGCGAAGAACTTTTGCTACGCGTTGCGCTTCAGCTTCTGAAGGAAAACGGCCATGACGAATGCCATTTCCTACTCGATCCAACATTTTGATGCTCTCTTCAATAATGATTGCAAGATCATCATTTGCTTGACGACTTCCCGAGAGAGTTGGCGGAGTATCAACAATACGTACTGATAACGCTTGTGGTCCGCGACGTCCTTCAGCTACGCCGAATTCAAGTTTGGTTCCTGGTTTAACAGTTGTCACACCATCTGGGAGATTTGCAGCAGCAAGATATACATCTTCGCCTTCATCGGATGCGATGAAGCCAAAACCCTTTTCAAGGCTGAACCATTTGACGCGTCCAGTTGGCATAGCGATCTCCTCTTCAGTTAATTCGTTGCTACTTCTTATTCGTTTTTCTACTAAATCGTTTCTTTTAGTAAGACGTTGTGCTGACGTCTCTCAAGCCGTGTCGCCACGGGCAGAGGGTTAGTTTATCTCAGGAAAATGCGACCTCGTCAGTCAATATTTATCTCACGCCTTCGTTGATCTCAAGCCTGTATCAATCTCAAACCAGCTTGTAACTCACACTAGGGCTTCGGAGTGTGCTCCACAGCCGTGATCAACTGAAACGACTCGGCCATCCTCAGGCGAGATTGCGTTCGCACAGACACCAAACGCCTGGCGAAGTGAACCGGCGATTGCAAGAAAGAAACCACACGAAGAACAAGGCTTTGGCGCTTGCTCTGCGATTGGAGTATTTGGTCCACGATCTCCTTCATACCAACGCTTACTCGCTTGATCTCGACCAACAATCGACATCACTCGTGCACGGCCCAATCCAAATTCAAAGAGTTGAGAGAGTTCTAACTCTTCATCGCTCGGTAACGCTGCAAAACCTGGAACAAGTCGCTCATCATCTGGCGCGGTTGGTACAACATCACCAACTCCTACATCGCCCGGTTGAATTCGATCACGATACGGAATCCATTCCGGCGCAAGAAGTGATTCTGGCCCAGGAATAAGAACTACATCGCAAATAGTTGGCGCATCGTTTTCAATTTTTGTAACAGTTACAGCCCAACGCCAGCCAACATATCCAGAAAGTTGTGCTTCAAAAAGATATGTGGCGACATGATCGCCATCGGTTTCTACTGAAACTAATTCACCAACTGGTTCAACGCCAGCAACCTTGGCGTCTTTGGCATCTTCAATTGCCGCAGATCGCGCAAGGTCGCGAGCGTTAAATGGATCAATCACTGTGATGTGTTTTTTAATTAGAAGTCCATGTCGCCTGCGCCTGGACCAGCTGGCGCAGCAGACTTAGGTTCTGGTTTGTCAGTGATGACAGCTTCAGTGGTGAGGAAGAGCGCTGCAATTGATGCTGCGTTCTGTAGCGCTGAACGAGTGACCTTAGCTGGATCGATAATTCCAGATTTGATCATGTCAACGTATTCACCTGTAGCAGCATTGAGACCATGTCCAGCAGCGAGGTGGCTAACTTTCTCCACTACAACTCCGCCTTCAAGACCTGCATTTACTGCGATTTGCTTCAACGGCGCTTCAATCGCAAATTCAACGATCTTTGCACCTGTTGCTTCATCACCTTCGAGTTTAAGGTTTGCGAAAGCTTTCTTTGATGCTTGAAGTAGCGCAACGCCACCGCCGGCAACAATGCCTTCTTCTACTGCAGCTTTAGCATTTCGAACTGCATCTTCGATGCGGTGCTTGCGCTCTTTCAATTCCACTTCTGTTGCAGCGCCTGCTTTGATAACAGCTACGCCACCAGCAAGTTTCGCTAAACGCTCTTGCAACTTCTCGCGATCGTAATCGGAATCAGTCTGCTCGAGTTCTGCGCGGATTTGATTGACGCGACCTTTGATCTGATCATCATCGCCAGCGCCTTCAACAATGGTGGTCTCTTCTTTGGTAACCACTACTTTGCGAGCGCGACCAAGGAGATCAAGTGTTGCTGCATCAAGCTTGAGACCTACTTCTTCTGAGATCACAGTTCCACCAGTAAGGATCGCAATATCTTGCAACATTGCTTTACGGCGATCGCCAAAGCCTGGCGCCTTTACCGCTACTGATTTAAATGTGCCACGAACCTTGTTCACGACAAGAGTTGCAAGCGCTTCGCCTTCAACATCTTCAGCGATGATCAAAAGTGGCTTACCTGATTGCATGACCTTTTCCAAGATTGGAACGAGATCTTTGATATTTGAAATCTTGTTATTAACGATAAGAACATAGGCATCTTCAAGTACTGATTCCATACGCTCGGTATCGGTAATCATGTATGCCGAGATATATCCCTTATCAAATCGCATACCTTCGGTCAGTTCGAGTTCTAATCCGAATGTATTGCTCTCTTCAACGGTGATAACGCCTTCTTTGCCAACTTTGTCCATAGCTTCAGCGATCATTTCGCCGATGGTGCTATCTGCTGCTGAGATAGAAGCAGTTGCTGAGATCTGTTCCTTCGTCTCAACTGGCTTTGACATGGCAGAAAGTTCTTTTGAAATTGCTTCAACAGCTTTTTCAATACCGCGCTTGAGCGCCATTGGATTTGATCCAGCGGCAACGTTGCGGAGGCCTTCGCGTACTAACGCTTGGGCAAGGACGGTCGCAGTGGTTGTGCCATCTCCGGCAACATCATCGGTCTTCTTCGCTACCTCTTTAACGAGTTCAGCGCCGATCTTCTCCCATGGATCATCAAGTTCAATCTCTTTTGCGATGGATACGCCATCGTTGGTAATTGTCGGAGCGCCCCACTTCTTCTCGAGAACGACGTTACGTCCACGAGGTCCGAGGGTTACCTTTACGGCATCGGCCAAAGTATTCATACCGCGCTCAAGACCGCGGCGTGCTTCTTCATTAAAGGCAATCATCTTTGCCATAGTCGATTTACTCCTTATATATGTTCTTAATTGCTTGCTCTTTTGCTTTCTTTTGCATTGCTTTCTTTTATAACTGGTCTGCCCGAGTGATTATCACTCAACCGGCGAGAGTGCTAACGCCAAATCTAGGCGGTGTATTCCTGAGAGGCAAACCGAGGCTAAAAGGCTGTTTATCGAGAAGAGACGCGGGCCTCGCGGAGGCGGCGTAACCGCTTCACCAGCAACGGCGCGTAGTGAACCGCGCCATCTTTATCGAGGATGCCATTGAGCAGTTCGTAATAGCGTGACGCCGGAAGTTCAAAGAGTTCAGCGATGCCATCTGCTTTAGTGCCACGTTGCCAGGGGGTCGCCTCGAAATCCAAAATCCGCATTTCAAGTTCGCTCAGACCGTGAGCGACGCTCTGCTCTCGTGTCGACTGCTCCATACCGCAACTCTATTACAGAGTCGCCAGAATCATCTCGATATCAGAGAGTTTTGTCCAAGGATTCACTATCGCAAATCGCAAAATTGGTTGACCGTGATGTGATGATGGTGTGACAAATCCAATCTGATCTTTCAGAAGTTTCTCACTCCATTTTTTGTAATCATCGCTCTCCCAGCCATTACGAGTAAACGCAACGACAGATAACTCTGGTTCACAGAGCAGAGTCAATCGAGGATGGTTCTTTATTAACTTTGCACTCTCGCGCGCAACATCCATCGTGAGTTCCATCGCCGCTGAATATTCAGCAGTGCCATGGGCAGCTAACGAAAACCAAAACGGTAATCCGCGTACACGTCGCGTTAAATGAATTGCATAATCTGAAGGATTCCACTCTCCAGTTTCAAGTGAATCAAGATAACCAGCATGTTGCGTATGCGCGGCTCGAGCAACTTCTGGATTTCGATAAATTAACGCGCAGGCATCAAATGGTGCAAAGAGCCATTTATGTGGATCAACAATTAAGGAATCCGCTAATTCAATCCCGTTAAATTTCGCACGAACACTCGGAGCGCATAACGCTGCCAAACCGTACGCGCCATCAACATGAAACCAGATATCTCGATCATGCGCTGCTTTACCTAAACTCACTAAATCGTCAATAATTCCAAGATTTGTAGTTCCCGCTGTTGCCACTAGCGCAAAAACTTTATGGTGGGGATGTTCTTTTTCATATGCATCTATCTCGCGCGCCGCTTCATCGCCTCGCAGAACAAGATCTTCCCCTGGTGAAATAGCGAGAAGTGAACATCCATCACTTCTGCAGCTTGTTTGAGCGAGGAATGAGCCTCTGATGAGCACGCAATTACCCATCGAGTGACGTCGTTAAATCTTTTTCGCGCTTCATATCGAGCTGCAACAAGTGCAGAGAGATTTCCAAGAGTCCCACCTTGCACAAAAACGCCACCAGCGCTTTGCGGCATACCCGCTAGATCTGAGATCCATCGCAACGCTTGATTCTCTGCAAATACCGCGCCGGCACCTTCCATCCATGATCCGCCATATAACGCGCTCGCTCCGACGACTAAATCAAATAAGTTTGCATATTCACTCGGTGCGGACGGAATAAATGCCAAGTTACGTGGATGATCTGTTGAGATACATGCAGTTGCTAAACGCTTTTAAATAATTCCAGCGTGGCATGTCCACCAAGACCTTTTTCGGTGATCGTATTTCCTACTTGAGAATAGAGGTCTTCAAAAGTTCGCGGACCATCAAGAGGTGGATCGCTCTTAAGACGGACTAAAGAGTAGTCAAGAATCTCTTTCGCTAACTCTTCAACCTCAGCAGTGAACTCATGCATTGTTTTGGCGGCTCTTCTCCGCAGCTGCCTTGGAAATGTTGCGCAACATCGTTGGGAAAACTAACGCGTGAAATGGCAGAACGAGATACCAATACAACTGACCACCAAGTCCATGAGGTGAAAACTTCGCTTCTTGAACAATGTGCGTGTTTTCACCAACTCGTTCAATTGTAAATTCCAACCAGGCTTTTCCAGGAAGAATCATCTCCGCATAAAGTCGAAGCGTCTGTTCTGGAACAACTGCTTCTACTCGCCAAAAATCAACGCTATCGCCGACCCGTAGATATTTGGGATCTCGTCGACCACGACGTAAACCAACTCCGCCGACTAAACGATCAAGTAACCCGCGCAACCACCACAAGAAATCAGCGCCATACCAACCGGTATCGCCACCAATATTCTCAATCGCTTCCCAAACAAACTTAATAGGAGTTGGCGTTACGAGCTCGCGTCGATCTTTGAGAATTATTTCGCCCGCCCACGATGGATCACTTTGAACTTTTTGCCATGGCGCAGTTGGAGTCGTCGCGTCAGACCATCGAGTCTCCACCTGATTATTTGACGTGCGAGAGAGCGCGAGATTGATCGCTTGTTCCACATTGATTAAGCCTTCAGGTGGTTTAGGAATGAACGTATCAATTGCCTTATTGGGATCAGCCACTGTTTCACTTATAAGTGAACCAACTAATGGACGCGCTAACGATGTTGGAACTGGCGTTACTAAACCAATCCATAAACTCGATAACCGCGGCGTTAATACCGGAACTTTGATAATCCATCGTTTTCGTAAACCAGAACACTTCGCAAACTTCTGCATCATGTCGCCATATGAAAGTATTTCTGGTCCACCTACATCAAAAACTCCTGCAACTGGTTGGGGTAATTTCGATGCTTCAGTTAAATACCAGAGAACATCGCGAATGGCGATGGGATGCGTCAGATTAGAAATCCACTTAGGTGTTGTCATAATCGGTAAGCGATGCGTTAAATGGCGCAGCATTTCAAATGATGCCGACCCGGACCCGATAATAATTCCAGCTCGCAATTCAAGAACTGGAACACTTCCTTGCGCAAGAATTTCACCAGTGCGTGCCCGCGATGCAAGATGTTTACTATGACGTTTATCGTTTGCAATTCCACCAAGATAAACAATTTGTTTGACACCTTCTTGCGCAGCTGCTTTCGCAAAATTCTCGGCCATCGCTGCTTCGAGATCATCAAAATGTTTTCCGACTCCAATTGAATGGAGTAGGTAGAAGGCGGTATGAACGCCACGTAACGCTACGCATGTTTCTTCAAAATTATTGGCGTTACCTGTTGCTACTTCGACTTGTGAAATCCACGGCTGACTGGCAACTTTTCCTTTATCTCTGACGAAAATTCGCACCGTGACAGGATGTGTGGGTTTTGCTTCATTAAGAATTTGGCGAACTAATCGCGGTCCGACATAGCCTGATGCGCCAGTAACTAAAATTCGCCGCTCGTTATTCACAAGAGAACACTAGACTTGATTACATGAGTAGGCCAAAGGAGAAAATCCCCAAGGTAGTAATCCCGAAGGTGGTAATTCTTGGTGGAGGATTTGGTGGTCTGACGGCTGCGCGAGCGCTCGATTCATTTGCCGATGTCACATTGATAGATCGACACAATTTTCAGACATTTCTCCCACTTCTCTATCAAGTCTCAACTGCCGGATTGGCTGGCGACCATGTTGCTTACCCAATTCGTGGCGCGTTACGAAAAACTCGAGTTGATTTCCGAATGGGCTCGCCTATTTCAATCGACCATAAAAATAAAACAGTAAAGCTCGACTCCAGCGAAGTATTCCCATTCGATTATTTAATTGTTGCGATGGGGTCGATGACAAATGATTTCGCAATTCCTGGCGTCTCTGAATATGCACTTGGCATGAAAACAGTGAGCGAAGCGCTCCATATTCGTTCAGAAATCATGCGCCACTTTGAAGATCTCTGTCGCTTTCACAATGATCGATTACCAAACGGATCAACGCAAGAATTAACAATTAGCGTGATTGGTGGCGGACCTACCGGCGTAGAAATGGCTGGCGCTATCGCTGAATTAATTCGTGGGCCACTGACTTTAGATAACTCTCGTGCCGCACGCGGTATTCGCGTAGCACTCATTGAAGCAGGGCCACGTTTGCTTCCTGCAATGTCCCCACACAATTCATTGCGAGCGCACCGAGATTTGGAGAAGTTAGGTGTCACGATTTATCTTGACACGGCAGTGAAAAAGATTGACTCTCACAGTATTACATTCAAAACTGGTGAAAGCATTTCTTCTGGCGTAACTATTTGGGCAGCTGGCGTAAAAGGCGAGTCTGCGATGAAAAATCTCAATATCCCACATGAACGCGATCGCATTAGTGTCGATGAATTCTTACAAGTTATTAACTATCCACACATCTTCGCTATCGGCGATATCGCAGGAGCGAAAGATGAAAATGGTCGATTCCTTCCAATGATTGCTCCGGTGGCGATGCAACAAGGACGATTCGTCGCACGACACATTAAGCAGCTCATTCATGGCAAAAAAGTGGAACGTTTTCGCTACCGCGATAAAGGCGCAATGGCCACGATTGGTCGCCATAAAGCCGTCGTTGAAGTGAAAGGAATTCGCATTGGTGGCGTCGTTGCTTGGTATATGTGGCTCTGGTTGCACTTGTTCTACTTGCTAGGTGGCAGAAATAAAATTGGCACGATGGCAGATTGGACGTGGAATTACTTAACGTTTGATCGCGGTAATCGCCACATTATGGATATCTCATGAGTTACATCAATCTCCGAGGCCATTCAGTCTGGAGCACTGAGCACTCCGGTAAAGGTGAGCCAGTTGTACTGCTTCACGGTGGACTGAGTTCTACTGAAAGTTGGGACTATCTCGTCCTGCCAGCGCTCAAGCGACGACACGTCTTTGCTTATGATCGAACAGCACATGGCAGAACGAAAATTCGAGAGGGCTTCTATCATTTCGATTTTCAAGTCGATGAGGCAATCGCTTACTTAGAAGATGTCGTCAAGAAACCTGCTCATCTCATTGGGTGGAGCGATGGTGCAATAATTGCGCTGCTCGTTGCAATCAAACGACCCGATCTTGTGAAATCTCTTGTTTCAATCGGCGGTAATTATCACTATGACTGTGGTTTAAGTTTGGAATTCATACAAGATACTTCTGAAGAAGAGTATGCAAAATTCGAAGCACGGAGCGGACAACCACGAGCAATTTTGGATCAGATTAAAAAGAAAGCATTTGATGTCTGGGCTAGCGAACCAACCATGACAACTTCGCAACTCGCCACTATTTCATGCCCAGTTCTCGTTCTTGCTGGCGACGATGAACCTTTTTCATTAGCGCATACTGTGAGTTTGTTTGAATCGCTACAGGATGGACGATTGGCAGTAATTCCTGGCTCGTCACATAGTTTTGTGAAAGAAAAGCCGGAGCTATTGCAAGCGATGATTAAAGATTTCTACACACAACAAGATTTCCCAATAACGCGCTCTCCTAATCGCCGTAAAGAGATGCAAGAGAAAATATTAGAAGCGCAGAGCTCCGAGAGCATGAGCGGGAACAAAGGGGCTAATGGGGGGAATTGGATTCATTCGTTGATACGGCGCACCTTGCGTCGGTCGTAAATCTCGCTCACCTTTATTTGGCCACAACGAAAAAGCACGCTCTGCTTGTGCAGTAATTGTGAGTGAAGGATTCACGCCAAGGTTTGCCGTCACACTTGAGCCGTCAACGATATGCAGCGTTGGATATCGCCACACTCGGTGATACGGATCTATCACGCCGTTTTCTGGTGAATCGCTAATGACACATCCACCAACAAAGTGAGCAGTAAAGGGTGCATTAACGAGATCGCCAACATTTCCGCCAGCGATACCGCCTTCTTTTTCTGCAATGCGTCGCACACTTCATTCGCAGCTGGAATATATGTTGCATTTGGTTTCTCAGAATCATTCTCCGACGTCAATCGCCAACCAAATAATCCGCGCTTGCCACTTACTGCAAGTGATGAATCAACATTCTGCATAACTAACGCAATAACAGTGT
This sequence comes from Actinomycetota bacterium, assembly GCA_009927575.1. Classification (GTDB taxonomy): domain Bacteria; phylum Actinomycetota; class Actinomycetes; order Nanopelagicales; family Nanopelagicaceae; genus UBA7398. The sequence continues at coordinate 13,000 of RFMS01000088.1, read as the reverse complement.
GTTCGCTCCATGCTCGTACATTGAAGAGTTTTATCAACAGCGATGGTTGTTTCATAATCGAACGTAGCCATTGGCGACGTCGTGTTTTCGCGTTCCACCCATCAGTAGCGATGGTTTGCAGTAATCCCATCATGTTGCTGCCTTTTCCATAACGAACTGGCTCCACATGAGTGTGTTCATCCGGGAAAAACGATGAAGTTATCGCCGAACCTTGCGAATAATCAATCGGATGGTTCTTCGGCATCAACGCCCCAGTTAGCGCTTCGCTATTGGTGCGCGATAACTTTCCTAAGAATGGTGAGAGCTTTGGCAGGGTTCCAGAATTTTTCATCGTGTGTAAAAGTTTTTGCGTGTTATAGGTTCCCGCTGCAACAACTACTTGACCCGCAGTAAACACTCTCTTTCCACCAAACCAGGCGCCACTTTTTCGCGCAGTAACGCGCCAAGATCCATTTGAAAGTTCTTCTATTTTTATCACAGTGTGTTCTGGAAATACTTTCGCGCCAGCTTTTTCTGCCAAACCTAAATAATTTTTTGGCAACGTGTTCTTTGCGTTATATCGACAACCAGTCATACAGCCACCACATTGCATACATCCCGCACGATCTGGTCCGACGCCACCGAAGAATGGATCTTTATCGATCACACCTTTGCCGTGACCAAAATAAACGCCAAGTGGCGCCATCTTGAATGTATGTCCTACTCCCATTTCTTCAGCAACGTTTTTCATCGCCTGATCAGATGGCGAGAAGTAAGGATTTTCTGCAACTCCAAGAACGCGTTGTGCTTGGTCATACCAAGGAGCTAATTCTGATTTCCAATCTGTAATGTGACGCCATTGTTTATCGTCGAAGTAACTCTGTGGTGGAACATATAAAGTATTTGCATATACCAGCGAACCACCACCAACACCTGCACCCGCTAACACCAATACGTCTGGCAGCGCGTGGATGCGTTGAATTCCTTTCAAACCTAATCGTGGTGCAAAGAGAAATTTATTAATGCGCCACGATGTTTGAGGAAAGTCCTTGTCAGAAAATCGTCGACCCGCTTCAAGAACTCCAACTGTGTAACCTTTTTCCGTTAATCGAAGCGCAGCGACAGATCCACCAAATCCTGATCCGATAACAAGAACATCAAAATCCGAAGATCTGCGCGAAGGCATGACCTAGACTTTAGCCTTGCGCAGCGAAAAAAGAACCGCTTTCGAAGGTGGCTCATATTTCACACTCAGATTTCTCCCAGACTCGTGGGGTTAGGTGGCCAGGTGAGTAAAGAAATGGCACCGACTCGTCGAACCGGAATCGATTGGGCCGCGCTTATTACCGGCTTGGGACTTGGCCTCACCGTTGCACTTCAAATCGAAACAACCACTAAAGAAGATTGGTCTTCGGTTTACGCGATCGTTACTTCAATCTCTCGAACATTTGCATTAGTCGGTACATATCTCGCACTCGTCGGTCTCTTACTTGTCGCTCGCATTCCGCTTGTAGAACGCGCTGTTGGGCATGATCGACTAGTTACCTGGCATCGCAAACTCGGTCCCTATGCACTTTTTCTCATCGGCTTTCACGTGTTCTTTGTTGCACTCGGTTACGCAGGGTTAGAGCAAATTCCCACCGCAAAAGAATTGTGGAAGATGGTCACGCGCTTTCCATGGATGCTTCCTGCATTTATTGGATTCATTTTCTTTATGGCAGCTGGCATCACTTCGTATAAAAAAGTTCGGGCAAAAATTTCATATGAAACGTGGTGGACAGTTCATCTCTACACCTATCTAGCCATCGCACTTTCATTTATGCATCAAGTACTTACCGGTCCCATGTTTATTGGACATCCACTCAATAGATTTTTCTGGAATCTTCTTTACATCATCGTGGTGAGTTCGCTCCTTATTTGGAGATTCATTCTTCCGGTAGTTCGCTCCCTCAAACTCGGACTTCGCGTTGAATCGGTAAATCATGAAGGTCCCGGTATGTACTCCATCATTATGCGCGGACGAAATGTGGAAACACTTGGCGCTCAAGGTGGCCAATTTTTTGGTTGGCGTTTTCTCACCAAAGGTCATTGGTGGATATCTCATCCTTACTCACTCTCAGCTGCACCCACTAAGAAGTATTTACGAATTACCGTAAAGGATTTAGGTGATCACTCGGGTTCTGTCGCATCAATAAAGCCAGGCACACGTGTATTTCTCGAAGGACCGTATGGTGCATTTACCGCAGGTCGCGCCTCGAAAGGTTACGTCACTCTTATCGGAGGTGGCGTCGGCATTACTCCTATCCGCGCAATTCTTGAGGAGTTTCCACCGCAATTTAATATCGATGTGATCTTTCGAGCGTTCTCGCGAAGAAGACATTATTTTGCGCGATGAGTTGGATTACCTCGCAGAGCAAAAAGGCGCTCGTATCCACTACTTAATCGGACCACGTTCACTCCATCCGATGGACGCTAAATATATTCAAAAGATCGTTCCCACTTTCAGGGATTCGGATGTGTATATCTGTGGCCCTACACCACTTGTAAATACGGTCCGAGATGCTGCCCACGATGTTGGTATTCCTAAGAATAGGTTTCATGATGAAGCATTTGCTTTCCATGGCGAGTGATGTGATGAGAAGAGGGAGAACGCGAATATGAAACGACCAGTATTAATCACGACAGGTGCGCTTGGTGGACTCGGCGCAGTTCTCGCAATTACTCCTCCGCAGTTCACTCAGAACGCTTCCGTTGATCTTGGCACTAGTGGATCAACTCCAATTCAATCGAGCGAACCAGTTGCATCACATTCTTCTTCACCTTCAGCAACTGCTTCTCCTTCTGCTACAACTGTAAAGAATTCGAAACCAACTTCTGCATCATCAACAAAGGCGACCCCTTCAAAATCTTCTCAATCGCAAACTCAATCGAACTCAAATTCCAACACAACAACACAAACTCAATCGTCAGCGCCATCACAAACTCCAACACCAACCCCAAGTAAGACTGAAGCCCCGCAAACATCGAGTGGAAACTCTGGAACTTTTACCGGTGGCACATATGATGCGAGTAGATATGGTCGCGTCACCGTATCGATTACCGTAAAAAATGGTCAGATCACTCAATCGAGCGGTACTCAAAGTCCATCAAGTTGGAGTCAGAACGTCATTCCGACCTTGGATAGCTGGATTCCGCAAGGAAAAATAACCATTAGTCAGATCATGTCCTATTCCGCCTCAGATCTTCCCTGTGCGATCGCTAACTCGTGTCGTTCTCGCGCTTCATATACAGCGACTGCATATTGGAGCTCTGTGCAATCGGCCTCAAAAAGGCAGGTTATTAATATTTTTAACAGCTTAGCTCACGTATGAGAATTTTCCGCGAAATTGAAGTCTGGGGAACAGTTCTCGTCGTTGATGTTGCTTCAACAACATTGACTGAGGAAGAGCTTGAAAGCGCAATCGAAGAAGTCACTCAATGTGTACACCGTGTTGATCAACTTTTTTCAACCTACAAAGAAAGATCTCAAGTATCAAAGATTCGACGCAATGAGTTATCGATTGATGAGGCTGAACCAGAAGTAATCGAAGTTTGGAAACTGTGCGAGCAAGTGAAAGAACTTACGTTCGGTGCATTTGATCCATGGTCGGTATCTGGTGGCTTTGATCCATCTGGTTTAGTCAAAGGTTGGGCGGCAGACAAATGTGCAGATTTATTAATTAGCCGTGGCGCAACACACGTTCTGATTAATGCAGCGGGTGATCTCACGCTACGAGGTGGAGAGTTGAAAGATGGAGAAGTCACGCCGTGGATGATTGGAATAAGTGATCCAGAAAATCTAGACAATATTGTGAAAACGTATGAAATAACCAATGGTGCAATTGCCACAAGTGGTGATTATGAAAAAGGTGCACATATCCACGATCCATTTACTGGCCTGATCGCAATCGGTGCCAAATCCGTTTCAGTTCTCGGCCCAAACGGTGCAATAGCCGATGCGCTAGCCACCGCGATAATGGTGAGCGGAATCGATGGCGCTCCTTGGTTTGATCAACCAGAGCTACACGAATATGAAGTATTTGCGATCAATCGCCATCATCGAACCTCGTGGAGCTATTCGCACGCCTAATTCACCTCAATTTGCCGAAAGAATTGAATACCCCTATTGTGCGCCTGATATATCGAATAGATATATCGAATCGACGCGTGGGGGCCTAATGTGAAGTCCAGAAGAGACTCATTGACCTTTATTTTGCTGGGCTTACTTACCCAAAGCTCATTGCATGGGTATGAACTCCGTAAGCGAATCACTGCCATTTATGGACCTTTTCGAGCGCTCTCATTTGGTGTCATTTACCCACAACTTCGAAGAATGCTTGCGGATGGTCTCATCAAAGAACGAGTGATAAACAAATCTCAGCGCTCCGAATCGAATACTCCATCACCGCTAAAGGAGAGCGAGTATTCGCAGAACTCAACGATTCGATTTCAGAAGCCTCGTGGGACGATGAGGGATTTGAAGCGCGTTTTGCTTTTTTCACTGCCACTACCAAACGCAATCGAATCAAAATTCTTGAAGGCCGGCTATTGAGAATTCAGCAAAAAGTAAAAATGCTCGAAAGCGAGCCAAAAAGCACGCTGAAGAATTTAGATAAATACCTCGAGGAGTGGCGAGGCCATGCTCTCGAATCGGCCGAGCGAGAAATTGCTTGGTTGGAGAAATTAATCAAAGCGGAGAGGAAGTAGCTATGTCAACGCAAGAAATTCGAGTAGCAATTGTCGGAGTGGGTAATTGTGCCAACTCACTTATTCAAGGTGTCACCTACTACAAAGATGCGAAAGCTGATCAAGAAATACCTGGCTTGATGCATCCAGTTGTCGGGGGTTATCACATCAATAGCGTGAAATTTGTTGCGGCATTCGACGTTGACAATAAGAAAGTAGGGCTTGATCTTGCAGATGCAATCTGGGCATCAGAGAACAACACCATCAAATTTGCAGATGTAGCGAAAACTGGCATTACCGTCTTGCGCGGAAAGACTCTCGATGGTTTGGGGCGCTATTACAAAGAAACCATCTCTGAATCAGAAGCTCCAGAAGTTGATGTTGTTAAAGTTTTAAAGGACGAGCGAGTCGATGTTCTTATTTGCTACCTCCCTGTAGGTTCCGAAAACGCAGCAAAGTTTTATGCGCAATGCGCACTAGATGCTGGTTGTGCATTTGTTAACGCGCTCCCCGTATTTATTGCATCAAATCCAGAATGGGCAGAAAAATTCACCAAAGCTGGGCTCCCCATTGTTGGCGATGACATCAAAAGCCAAGTGGGTGCAACTATTACTCATCGCATCATGACCAAACTCTTTCAAGATCGAGGAGTCCATCTGGATCGCACCTATCAACTCAATGTTGGTGGCAATATGGACTTTAAGAATATGCTCGAACGTGATCGACTAGAGTCCAAGAAGATTTCAAAGACTAATTCGGTAACGTCACAACTTGATTACGATATGGGCGATAAGAATGTTCATATCGGGCCTTCCGATTACATTCCATGGCTTGATGATAGAAAATGGGCATACGTCCGAATGGAAGGTCGCGCGTTTGGCGATGTTCCACTTAATTTAGAGTACAAATTAGAAGTGTGGGATTCACCGAACTCAGCAGGCGTGATCATTGATGCACTGCGTTGTGCAAAGATTGCGCTCGATCGCAAAATTGGCGGGCCACTTCTTTCGCCATCAAGTTACTTCATGAAAACTCCGCCAGTTCAATACACCGACGAACAGGCTCGACTTCGTACTGAGGAATTTATCGCTGGCAGTATTGAACGATAAGCACCCCAATTCAGGGTTTGTACCCCGTTCATTCACCTTCTATTCACTTTGGAGTTCCATACTGGCATGGTGTCGCTTTTCGGATTGGATAGCCACAACTACGTTGATCGAGAATTAGGCTGGATCGACTTTAATTCGCGAGTTTTGGCGCTCTCCGAGCACCCTGATATTCCACTGGCTGAACGCCTGCGATTTCTAACCATTGTTTCCACAAATTTCGACGATTTTTTCATGATCAGAGCAGCAAATGTCGTAGGAAAAATTAGCAAAGGTGACACAACAAAGAACACTTCTGGGCTCACCCCGCAGGAGCTTTTTTCCGAAATCATGACAAAAAGTCGGGCGTTAATAGAGCGACAGTCGGAAATTCTCCATAAGCAGATTCTTCCTGAGCTTGCTTCAGATGGAATTCATCTCATTGAATTCGAAGAATTAACGACCAAAGAACGTGAATTAGTAAATGAATATTTCCTCAACTTAGTTTTCCCGGTTCTTACTCCACTTGTCGTTGACCCATCCCATCCCTTTCCATACATTTCTGGACTTTCCCTTAATCTCGCAGTAATTTTGAAAAATCCAAAGACTTCCGAACAATTCTTTGCGCGCGTAAAAGTTCCACCACTTATCCCTCGGCTCTACCGAATCACACGTGAGAAAGAAACGTATTTTTTACCTTTGGAAAACATCATTGCTCACCACCTACACGAATTATTTCCTGGCGTGGAAATTGTCGATTACTTCGACTTCCGGGTAACGCGAAATCAAGATATTGAATTAGATGAAGATGATTCGGTCGATCTCTTAGAATCTATCGAGCAAGAAATTCTCCAAAGACGTTTTGGACCTCCCGTACGACTTGAAGTAACTAAGCAATCAAAGAGTGAATCTATTCAAAGTCTCGTCACTGAACTTGGTATGGATATTAACGAGGTTATTTCTTATCAGGGTCCGCTTGATTACAGCGGATTAGCGCAATTAATTAGTGCAACCAAGAGTAAACGTAGATTTGCCAACTTTGAAAAGAGCATGCCAAAAATTCTCGCTGACATTAAAGAAGAGAGCCACGACAAAATATTTGGCAGAATAAAAAAAGGCGAAATTCTTCTCCATCATCCGTATGAATCTTTTAATCGAACTGTCGTCAAATTCCTACAAAGTTCTGCCATTGATCCGCATGTTCTCGCAATAAAGCAGACTCTTTACCGAACCTCTGGCGATTCACCCATCGTCGATGCGCTCATAGAAGCAGCAGAAAATGGAAAGCAAGTTCTTGCGGTAGTAGAACTTCGCGCCCGGTTTGACGAAATTGCAAACGTTCGATGGGCGAGAAAACTAGAAAGTGCCGGAGTTCACGTTGTGTATGGATTAATGGGGCTCAAAACTCACGCGAAAACTACCCTGGTAGTTCGACAAGAAGGTTCCGAGTTAGTTCGCTATTGCCACGTAGGAACAGGAAATTACAACCCTAAAACTGCTGATATTTATGAAGACTTCGGTCTATTAAGTGCAGATAAACAACTTGGACAAGATTTATCAAAAATTTTCAATCAACTCTCCGGTTTTGTCGTTGAAACTGCATTTCATCGTCTCCTTGTTGCGCCACGTACCATTCGGTCAGGATTGCTAGAGAAAATCAATCGAGAAATTGATCATGCAAAAAATGGTCATGATGCTGAAATTAAATTTAAACTTAACGCGCTTATTGATGAAGAGTTTGTCTCTAAACTTTATGAAGCATCATCAGCTGGGGTAAAGGTAGATTTGCTTGTCCGAGGCGCTTGCTCAGTGATACCTGGAATCAAAGGAATTTCTGAAAACATTAGAGTTCGATCAATTGTGGGACGTTTTCTGGAACACTCTCGAATTTACTATTTTGCAAATAAAAATAAGCCAGAAATATTTATCGGAAGCGCTGATTTGATGGAGCGAAACCTCGATCGACGCGTAGAAGCTTTAGTGAAAATTAAAGACAACTCACATATCGATGAGATTGTGGATTTACTAAATGAATATTGGCGAGAAGATATTCACTATTTTGAAATGAATAATGAAGGCTCTTGGCATGAACTACGCGAAAATCAACATCTCTTACATGATTACCTCATCAAGAAGATGAAAAAATCTCGATGATTCAAGGCGCTGGTGTAGTTCTCTGGCGACGTGAAGATGATGAAATCCATGTTTGCCTAGTTCATCGCTCTCGATATAACGATTGGAGCCTTCCCAAAGGTAAGCGCGAAGCGAATGAATCACTCATTGCCTGTGCCTATCGTGAAACTCTTGAAGAAACAGGATATTCATCAATTTTTGGACAGTATTTAGGCGAAATCGAGTACACCTACAGTTCTGAGAAGAAAACTATTAAGTATTGGGCGGCTGAAGCTCGTTCTCAAGAGCGTAACTTTTCTACCTCTGAAATTTCTGACATTGAATGGTTACCTATCTCGGCGGCATTAAGTAGAGTCAATTACGAAAGTGATAAGGAAATACTTCGTCGTTTCAACACTATTGATGTAGACGCCGCGACATTAATACTTCTTCGCCATTGCAAAGCAATCTCTCGTGATGATTGGCGCCGAGGCGATATTGATCGCCCACTTGCAGACATTGGAATCACACAGTCAATGAGACTGGCACACGATCTTTTCCCTTATGAAATAACTGAGATATACACGTCTCCTGCAGAACGTTGCATGTCGTCCGTTTTACCAATCGCCCAAAAGAAAAATGTGTCCATAAGAGTCAATTGGAGTATTGAGGAGGAGCGTTTTGCTAAGAATAAAGCCGATGCCCTCGAAACGATTACAAGAATTATGAAGGCTGGTGAAGGAGCACTTCTTTGTAGCCACAATCCAGTTCTACCTCATATAGTAAAGAAATTAATAGATAAGTTTGTAATCGAGGTTGATACCGTTTCATTGGAACCGGCCGATGCATGGATCATTCATCACCTTCTTGGAGAAGTTATCGCAATTGATTCGCTACCATTCGAAAATTAAGCTTCCATCCAATCAAGCCATTTGAGAACAAGCCCTTCACGGAGCGCCCAGGACAAATTTCTATGGAATCAATATTGAGGTTTCGCATAACACTTTCAGCAACTATAGAGCCTGCCACTATTTGTCGCGCTCTACTTGTTGATACTCCTGGCAAATCTTGTCGCTCTTCTAAAGACATATCGCCTAATTTCTGACTTATAGTTCGAAGTGCGCTCGCTGACATTGCTTTGTCGTTTCCAGGAATCCAGTCTTTCGCTAACCGGGCCAAGGTACGAAATGTTTTACTTGTCGCCACAACACGATCGGTATCTTGATGTTTGAGTAGCGCTGGCAATACCTCTTGAAGCTGATTTTCCACGTGATCTCGAAGCGATCTAATGCTTTTCTTGGAAAAGGGGTCTCCTTCTAAAAAAGTATTTGTTAATCGTGACGCTCCAAGCGGAAGAGAAATTGCAACATCGGGAGTCTCATCAACTCCAACTGCGATTTCAAGTGACCCGCCTCCGATATCGCAGACTAATAATCGGCCACTTGACCAACCAAACCAACGACGAGCAGCTAAGAAAGTTGTTCGAGCTTCCTCTTCACCCGACATCACTTGGAGATCAATATTAAATATCTCGTTAATTTCTTTGATTACTTGTGAACCATTTGCTGCATCTCTTAACGCTGATGTTGCAAAGGGGAGGATTTCTTGAACTTCTTTCTCGTGCGCCGCTTCGATAGATTTTCGGATCACGTCAGTCAATTTCTTCACGCCAGAGTCACTTATCGCGCCATCTTGATTGACATAATCAATAAGTCTCAACTCGGTTTTAACGCTCGCAATCGGATTAGGTCTTGCCCCCGAATGTGTCTCCACGATCAATAGGTGGACCGTATTTGATCCCACATCAAGTACCCCAAGCCGCACGACGAGAACCTATCTCAAGGGCAAACAAACGTTTAACTTTCATTCACTTGCGTGTCACAAACAATTTGCCTCGGAGTCAACTTACTGCCTGACACTTCTCGCAATTCCCCCGATGAATTCGTCCTATGCGAATTCATTGAAGCAGCCGAGAAAACGGTCGAGGGAGAGTCATGGTCAGTTTTAGCGAGATTCCTGAGTGTCAGTTATGCCACTCACAAGAACTTGAAATTGTCATCAGTGCTGAAAACGGTCTCATCATGCTCTGTGACGAGTGTGGCTATTCAAAGAATTTGAATATGCAACATCGGCACTATCCGTTTATCGAAACTGTCGCGTCTTAATACCTATCAAAGGTATTAATTTTCCTAGGAGAGAAATGAAGAAAAAAGCAATCCGTTTAACCGCTGTTTTCGTTGTCATTGGCTCTGCCATTGCAATTATTTCAGCAGGTTTTTCAAGTAAGCCAGTTTATGTTTTATCGACTAATCCAGCAGTAACAATTGAGCCAATCGCCACCACGGGCGACGTCCTGTCAGGCTTAACCGTTCGCGGCATTCCTGACGGAATGGGAGCGTATAAGAACGATCGCGGCGGAATCACGATCCTCTCGAACCATGAAGTTGCAATCAATGACAAAGTGGCACTTTTAAGCGCTTCAAATTCAAGTACGTGGGGAACTACAATCACAAAATTTAATTACAGCCCCAATGGCAAAGCGATAACTTCTGCGCAAAATCTATTCAATAATGTGAAGTTCTGGAACTATACAACTGGTTCGTATCAGGACACTCCAATCGGAGCTGAAGCTAAAAATGCTGCAGCTGGATCTTTTGGCTGGGGAATCAGCAGATTCTGCTCCGCAACATTTAGCCCCGCGGGAACATTTATGTTCAATGGCGTTGGCTACGACGGAGCACTCTTTACCACTGGTGAAGAAGTCGGTGATAGCTCTAGAGGTTTCGCTTTTGACATGGATGGGAACGGTTGGCAACTGCCTCGAATGGGAATGCTCTCTTTCGAGACTATCGCTCCTACACGTAAGCCAGGAATCAATACGGTAGCGATCGCCAATGAAGATGGATCAGCAACAGATTCACAACTTCATCTCTATATCGGTAAGAAACAGAGCACAGGATCAGTTATTGATAAGGCTGGTTTTACCAACGGCGATCTTTATGTTCTCAATGCAGGTTCTATCGCTAACGACAATAAGTTCAGAACAACTGTTGCAAAGAAAACACCTGTAGACGTCACATTCAATAAGATTGAATGGAATACTGACGTCACATCATTTGCAAAGGGTGCACGCGAAAGCGGAATGACTTTTGCACGTATTGAAGATGGCGAGTGGGATCCAAGCAATCCCGATGTTTATTACTTCATCACGACTGAATCCAATAAAGATCCAGGAGCAACGAAGGAAAGCCCTCTTGAACCAGGTGTTTCACGCGACGGTGGCGCACTTTGGCGCTTAACGTTTAAAGATGCTCAGAATCCTCTTCAAGGAGCAAAACTTGAAATGTTGCTCAATGGAACTGAAGCTCCCTATCTCTCGAAGCCAGATAATCTCGCAGTAACGAAGAACGGGATCATCATGATTCAAGAAGATCCAGGTAATAACGCACACGTTGCGCGTGTTGTTGCCTATCAAATTGCTACAGAGAAGATGGCTGTGGTTGCTGAATTTGATAAACAATATTTCACCGCTACTGGCGCAAATTTCATGACGTTAGATGAAGAGTCCTCGGGAATTATCGACGTCACTCATTTGCTTGCAGCCAAAGGTGATACCAATAGTTACTTCTTCTTCAATGCTCAAGTACATACCTACAGCGGTGTCACAACCGTTGATTCAGGCGTAAAGGGAGCCCTTCAACCTGCCCGCCCAGATCAAAAGGTTTATACAAAAGCTACGAAGACAAAACTAGATAAGCAGGCGGTTGAAGGTGGTCAGTACTATCGGATGACTATCTCTGATTGGAATGCGGTCTTCGCGGGAACGAAGTAGTAACTCTGAAAAACTAGCGCGTCATAAAAGGCGCGCTAGTTTTTTATTTTTAACGACCACAGTGCAACTACTACGACACACATCCCAACAACTGTGCAGAGAAGTCCGTAAGAAAAAATTCCAATAATTACTCCGCTGAGTGCGCCACCTAGTGCTCCCATGAGGTTCATGACGAGATCGCTCGCACCTTGCGATGCAGGCTTCATCTCTATTGCAACAGATTCAGAAAGATATGTAGAGCCAGCAATTAATGTGCAGGACCAACCTAAACCCAAAAGAAAGAGACCAATTCCAAGTGGAATAGTCGACATCGCTGGTGAAAGGCCGGAAATGATTGCGGCCGCAAGGAGAATGAGAAAGCCGAGTTGAATCACTCGGACACGACCAAGTCGATCACTCAATGTTCCGATGAGTGGCGCAAATGCATACATCCCAAGTACGTGAACGCTGATAACCAAACCAATAATTTTTAGCGATACGTGAACATGTGACATATGAACTGGCGTCATCACCATAATTGAAACCATCGCGAGATGGCCGATTCCAACCGCCGAAATAGCAAATAACGCTTGCGGTATCTGACCAATATGCCGCAACGCTGTGCGCGTACTTTCGTGTTTCTTTTGTGTTTTCCCATCTGCAGAAACATTTGCGGTCAGATAGGGATCTGGTTTGAGAAAGAGAAACACAACTACGGTTGCAAAGAAAAGACTTGTTGCTGCGATGAAATATGGCCCAACGAGTCGAGGTAAAGAAAACGCTTCTGCAATTGCTCCTGCTGGATCCATCAAGTTTGGTCCTGTGACTGCGCCAACTGTTGAGCCCCACACTACGAACGAAAGATCTTTTGCACGACGCTCTTGAGTTGCTAAATCAATTGCAGCAAATCGTGCCTGATACCCCGCAGCAGATGCCGCACCAACCATAAAAGTTCCCAACAACATGAGAAAAAGAATTTTCTCCGCGCCTCCGATAATGGCAAAGATTGCGCCAATGACACCTATGAGATAACCCGACATCAAAGCTAAACGTCGTCCGCCTTTTTGTGTAAGTCTGGCAAGTGGCAGTGCCATCATTGCAGCGCCAAGAACAGATGTTGTCTGGGCTAATCCAGCTAAGGATTCTGAATCGGAAATTGCGGCGACAAGAAGTGAGCCAGCAGCAACAGTTCCTGCTACTCCAACTCCATTGAGAACTTGTGCCGCGCCAAGTGTGCGAACAACTCTCTTTTGATCGTGATTAATCTTGCCATCAATTCCCATACGAG
>RFMS01000089.1 GCA_009927575.1 Actinomycetota bacterium | reverse complement strand
AGTGCATCACTTCTTGTTTAAAGAAGTAGGTGGGCGATTAGCACCACAAGTAACAGAAGTAGATGACGTGCAATGGTTTCCGCTTGAAAAGATTGTGGAGATGTTGGCTTACCCCGATGAACGAAAATTGATTCAACGGTCCGGGGAATTAAAACTATGAAGAAGTTATGTGCTGCCACGCTTTCACTTTTCTTTCTCTTCGGAACGTTCTTTTTAATTGGCGCCTCACCGGCGAATTCAGCAGAGCCTGTTCCTGTTATCTTGACTGAGCGACCTCATATGGGTCTTGATGGAACTTTTTATGATGATCAACTTGCAACGCTGTTGTTACCAAGTCAAAGACTTGGTCAACTTGTTTTCACACCATCACGAGTAAATAAAGTCTGGTACATCGATGCTGCACTTCTTGATCAAGTTGCTGCGATGGCGGATGGTTACTCGGTTCGCGTTGCGGGCAAGAGTGATGAATTAGTACAGGGTACCGGAATGAATGTTGCAACAAGTTGGTTGTCAGCGCTTAAGCAGGTGACGCGAATAAATCCCGTTCTTGCACTTCCCTATGGTTCACCTGCAACAAATTGGCTCCAACAAGTAGCGCCCAATGAATTGAAGTTTTACGAGGCGAACTCGCAACTAAAAGTTGGGTTCTACGTCGGTAAATATGTGGATGTCGTGCCTACATTTCCTGGGGCGAAAGCGCCGAGAATCCCTGGTGAAACTCAAGATACATATAACTTCATCCGCAAAAATTTAAAGGGGTATCTCAAAGTAGTTGATATTCAAGATACTGATCCTTATCGATTGGGAATAGGTCAATTAGTAAATCCCGCGCTTTCTCGGGATGACTCAATCCGACTCTCTCGCGCTTTTTTGAAAGACTTTCAGGCGCTCAATAAGCGATTGAGGATTGTTGTCGGTAAATACACCATCACGTCGGAGCGAGAGAAAATTCCGATGACGATTGTTAATGGTTTTAATAAAGATGTCACAGTCTCGGTTGTTGTTTCACCCTTAATGGCAAAGTCACGGTCTCACCAATTCGAGATGTCACCATTCCTGCGCAATCAAAATTAATTGTTCCTATTCACCTACATGTCATTGCATCGGTAATTCCACCTTACTTGTGCAGTTGAAGTCGTCAGATAAAACACCTGTGGGCAATTCGGTATCACTGCCATTACGTTTATCAGTGATCAGTCCAATTGCTACATGGATTACTACGATTTCTGCCATTGTGTTACTGCTTGCCGGTGTCACTCAGAGCGTAAGACGAGTAAAGAAGAAAAAACATGAGTGATGAATTACAAGTAATCCGTTCGTCGTCAATTATGGCGTTAGGTACTTTACTTTCGCGAATTACAGGATTGTTCGAAATCTCTTACTCGTTGCAGTTCTAGGTACCGCAGTTCTCGGTGATACCTACAACGTCGGTAACACGATGCCCAACATCATCTACAACTTAATAATTGGTGGTGCACTTACTGCGGTCTTTGTTCCGCAGATTGTTCGACAATCGAGAGCAGAAGATGGCGGCAGTGCATATATCTCGAGACTCTTCACATTCATTAGTTCGATACTGCTTCTTTTAACAGTCCTTGCAATTCTTCTCGCGCCAGTATTTGTTGGTATTTATGCGCCTACTTTTAGCGGGAAAAGCTATGAATTAACGCTGGCTTTCATGCGGTTCTGCCTGCCACAGATATTTTTTATGGGGATTTTCGCTCTTCTTGGTCAGATCGCAAATGCGCGCTCGATTTTTGGACCGATGATGTGGGCACCAATTCTCAATAACGCGGTTGCTATCGCGGTCTTTTCTTCCTTCCTTTCTTCTGAATTAACTCTCGATGGAATTACCAATCAACAAGTCCAATGGCTTGGGTTAGGTACAACTCTCGGGTTTTTGTTCAAGCTTTGTTCTGTTACCAGTAGTGAAGCGAGCTGGAATTTCGCTGAAGTTGAGATTTGATTGGCGTGGATCGGGGCTTGGCCACTCAATTCGATTAGCAGGATGGACCATTCTCTTTGTTCTGATATCGCAATTGGTTACCTCATCACGGTGAATCTTGCTACGCGAGCTTCAGTCAAAGCGTTAGCTGAGGGGATTAGTTATGGCGTTGGTTATACGCCGTATAGCAATGCATATTTAATTCTGCTCTTGCCACACTCGATTGTCACTATCTCTGTTGTTACTGCAATCTTGCCTAAACTTTCTACATTAGTTATTGATAATGACTTAGAGAGATTACGAGCACAATTAATCAAAGCAATCAAACTCGTCGGTGTTGTGACAGTTCCGAGCGCTGGATTCTTTCTCGCGTTTGGATCGCTTATCTCGGATGTGCTCTTCTTTGGGATTAGTAGCGAGAACGCTCGTTATATCGGATATGTTCTGGCGGCATTTGCGCTGGCAACTATTCCATTAAGTATTAATTTAATTGCGATTCGCGGATTGAATGCATTTGAAAATACTCGGGCACAGGTAAAAGCAAATCTTCTTATTAACGCTGTCGCGATGGCGCTCTCTATTGTTGGATTTTTTGTACTGCCAACTCGGTGGATCACTGTCGGATTAGCGGGAGCGTTCACGATTAGTTATTGGGTGGGAAATCTTCTGACTTTTGCTCTACTGGAAAAGAGAGCGGGACCATTGAAAAACGCGGATTTATTGGTACTTATGGCAGGTTAGCGGTTGCATCTGGTGTTGTGATTGCCCCGACATATCTGATCGCTCGTGCGGTAAACACGGCCACGATTCCAGGCGGGAATAGCGCGCTCCTAATTATTGTTCTCGCAATTGTCTTCTCAGGTTTTCTGGTCGTAGCAAAGATGCTCAAGGTCGATGAGATTAGCGATGTGTTGCAGTTGATATTCAAGCGAAGTTCCAAGCGATAGGGTGGCGAAGTGAGTAGCGAAATACACGAAGTTGTCATTGTTGGTTCTGGTCCGGCTGGTTATACCGCTGCGGTGTATGCAGCTCGTGCGCAACTCAATCCCGTTGTTTATGAAGGTTCAGTAACGGCAGGTGGTGCGCTGATGAACACCACTGAAGTAGAAAATTTTCCTGGTTTTGAACACGGAATTATGGGTCCAGATTTGATGGATCAAATGCGTAAGCAAGCGCTCCGGTTTGGTGCGAAATTAATTACTGATGACATTGTTGAGATGAAACTTGATGGTGATGTAAAAGTTTTGAAGGATGGCTCTGGAAATACTGTGCAAGCAAAGGCAGTTATTTTGGCAACTGGATCTGCGTATAAAGAAATTGGTTTAGAGAACGAGAAACGATTATCAGGTCGCGGTGTTTCATGGTGTGCAACGTGTGATGGTTTCTTCTTCCGCAATCAAGAGATTGCTGTCGTTGGTGGTGGCGATTCTGCGATGGAAGAAGCAAACTTTTTAACGAAATTTGCGAGCAAGGTGTATCTCATTCATCGTCGCGATTCACTTCGTGCATCAAAAATTATGGCAGAACGCGCGCAAGCAAATCCGAAAATTGAATTCGTTTTTAATACTGAAGTAATTGATGTATTAGGTGACGACAAAGTTGTGGGGTTGTCGCTTCGAAATACCGTTACTGGTGAAACGTCAAAGAAAGATGTGACGGGGCTTTTCGTGGCTATTGGACATCTACCGCGCAGTGAGCTCCTCAAGGGGCAGATCACCCTTGATAACGAGGGTTATGTTGTTGTCGACGGCAGATCGACTCGCACCAACCTCAAAGGCGTCTTTGCTTGCGGAGACTTAGTCGATCACACATATCGCCAGGCGATTACTGCGGCGGGTTCAGGCTGTCAGGCTGCGCTCGATGCGGAAAGATTCCTCTCTGGTCATTAAACGTAGAAAAGCTAGAGAGAAGTAAATAAGGAAACTAGAGGGAGAAGAAAATGGGAGCAACAGAAGCAGTAACTTCGGCAAATTTCAGCGATGTTGTGTTGAAGAGCAGCACGCCAGTATTGGTTGATTTCTGGGCTGAATGGTGTGGACCTTGCCGAGCAGTTGCGCCAATTCTTGAAGAGATCGCTAACGAATACGGCTCAAAGATCAAAATTGTTAAATTGAATACTGATGATGAGCAAGCGATTGCGATGCAATATGGAATTAACTCCATTCCAACAATGAATGTTTTCGTCGGTGGCCAAGTTGTTAAGACAATCGTTGGCGCAAAACCAAAGCCAATGTTGCTTAAAGAGTTGGAACAGTTCATCGCTTAGGTGATGAGCTCGCCTGTCGGTTATGAGTGAGGAACTAAACCCGGGCGATCGCGGTGACCTGGTATCGGTCATCACAAGTACGTTAACTCGTTTGGGTTATCTCAAAGCGCCTTCGGATTTTTATGACGAGAGCGTTGAGGTAGCCATACGTGCGTTTCAACAAGAACGTGGTTTAACTGCTTCAGGTATCGCAAACGCAATGACAATTCGCGCACTTGATGAAGCGCGTTGGAAATTGGGCGATAGAACTCTGCAACTAATACAAGGCGCACCGTTGATGCGTGGTGATGATGTTGCAACGTTGCAATCTCGGTTAGTTGATATGGGTTTTGATTGCGGACGCGTTGATGGAATTTTTGGTGCACGAACTGAAACTGCGATTAAAGAGTTTCAACGTTCAGCAGGTGTAGTGGTTGATGGGCTTTGTGGTCCCGCAACAGTGATGGCGCTAATGAGATTGATGAGAACTGTTTCTGGCGGTGCACCATCTGCGCTACGAGATCAAGTGAAACGCGAAAAACGGGGACCGGTACTCGCCGATAAAGTCATTGTGCTTGATCCAAGTTGGGGCGGTTCAACTGTTGGTCGAGAGGCTAATGGTGTTAATGAGTCCGACATTGTCTTTGATGTTGCCCAACGTATCGAAGGTCGATTAATTGCATTAGGTGTTTCGGTGTATCTGACTCGAAATACTGAACGATCACCTTTGGAACCAGAACGTATTGCATTTGCGAATAGCGTTAACGCTGATTTAGTTATTTCACTTCACGTTGATAGTTACAAAAACGATCGCGCGCAAGGAGTAGCAACATATTTCTATGGCAGCGATCAACATGGAATTCATTCAATTGTTGGCGAACGATTTGCAACGCTAGTGCAGCGCGAAATTTGTGCGCGTACTGATTTAACGAATTTGCGAACACATGCAAAGACGTGGGACATGTTGCGATTAACAAAAGCGCCAACGGTTCGCACTGATCTTGGTTACATCTCTAACCCGCACGATGCAGATCGTTTACGTGATCCGCAATTTCGTGATCTCATTGCAGAGGCGTATGTGATTGCAATTCAACGACTTTATTTATCCGCCGAGGATGATGCCAAAACAGGTACGCTTCGAATTGAAGATCTACGACGAGCGGGAATTCGACGATGACTGAGGTTGAGCATTTAACGGAGCGTTACGCCCAACGAACACTTGGCATGCACGCAAGTGAAATTCGTTCGCTCTTTGCGGTTGCTTCACGTCCGGAGATTGTTTCACTTGCGGGTGGAATGCCAAATCTCTCTGCGCTTCCCATGGAGATGATGGGTACGCTCGTCGAAAAACTTGTTAAAGAACATGGTCAAGAAGCGTTGCAATACGGATCAGGACAAGGACATCCAAAATTGCGAGAACAAATTCTTGATGTGATGGCGCTCGAAGGAATTCGTGCACACGCAGATGATGTAGTTGTTACAACCGGCTCACAACAGGCGTTGGATTTAATTTCGCGAATATTTATTGATCCAGGTGATGTGGTGTTGGCTGAAGCCCCTTCATATGTTGGAGCGCTGGGAACATTTCAGCAGTATCAGGCGCAGGTAGTTCATATCGCGCTCGATGACCATGGTTTGATACCCGAAGCGTTGCGGGAAGCAATTCGCCGAGTTCGATTCTCTGGACGGAAAATTAAATTTTTATACCTCATTCCCAATTATCAGAACCCTTCTGGAGTTCTCCTGTCAGCCGATCGCCGCACTGAAATCTTGGAGATCTGTCGGAGCGAGAAGATTTTTATCGTTGAGGACAATCCGTATGGACTTTTAGGTTTTGATCGACCATCACCGAATGCGATGCGTGCGGAAGATTCAGAGAACGTCATCTATTTGGGTTCGTTCTCAAAAACTATTGCGCCGGGGCTTCGGGTGGGTTGGGCGCTCGTCCCGCAGGCGCTTCGCGAGAAGCTCGTTATCGCTAGTGAATCTCGATTCTCTGCCCTTCAAACTTCACGCAAATGGCTATATCTAGCTATCTCGCTGATCAACCGTGGCGCGATCAGATCAGTGCATTTTGCAAACTTTATAAAGTGCGACGCGATGCGATGTTGGAATCGTTAGAAGAAAATTTTCCGGCTGGTGCACGTGGACAAAACCAGGCGGTGGTTTTTATGTCTGGATTAATTTGCCGCCAGAGATTGATACAAAAGCGATGATGCCCAAGGCAATTGTTGCCAAAGTTGCATATGTACCGGGAACTGCGTTTTATGCAGATGGTTTGGGTTCGTGGTCGATGCGACTTTCATATTGCCACCCAACACCAGAGCGAATTAAAGAAGGCGTAAAAGCGCTGGCTGGTGTTGTGAAACAAGAGATGGAGCGCCGCGGTAGCGGGCTTGAACTAAATTAACTTTCGATCTTCTTGATGATTCGATGGAGATCTTCGATTGAACCAAAATCAATCAAAATACGTCCGCTCTTTTTTGTCATTTCGATTTTGACGCGAGTATCAAGTGCGTCGCCAATGCGATCGCCGAGTTCTTGAATTTCAGGTGACGCGCCTTTTCGAGAAGTTGATTTCTTACCTGAGGCGCGTGGCGTTAGGGAAATAATTTCTTCAACGGCGCGAACACTTAATCCTTCGTTGATAATGCGTTGGGCAATTCGCTCAATTTCTTG
>RFMS01000005.1 GCA_009927575.1 Actinomycetota bacterium | reverse complement strand
AATGGTGCGGATGCAGTTGGAGTGAAAGCGATCGATGCTGCGGAAAATTTAGTAGTGAAGGGTCGCGCGCCAAAGACGGGCTATGCACGGAGTGAGTTCGGTCCGGCGTGGGCTGATGTAGATAAGAACGGTTGCGATACACGAAACGATATTTTGCGAAGAGATTTAACTCAGGTTGTATTTAAGCCAGGGACAAAGGATTGTGTGGTTTTGAGTGGAGTCCTAATAGATAAGTACTCAGGGGAAACGATTAATTTTGTAAGGGGCAATACGACGAGTTCGTTAGTGCAGATTGATCACGTAGTGGCACTTTCGGATGCGTGGCAAAAGGGCATTTCTTTTAACGTTGCAGGAGAGAACTGCGTTTGCCAATGATCCGTTGAACTTACTTGCAGTGAAGGGGTCGCTGAATTCTCAAAAAGGTGATGGTGATGCGGCGACATGGCTTCCACCTCAGAAGAGTTATCGATGCGAATATATTTCGAGGCAGATTGCAGTGAAGAAGAAATATCACCTGTGGGTTACTGGGCAGAGAGAAGTGCATTTGTAAGGGTGTTACAGACGTGTCCGAATCAAGAGTTAGTGATGAATTAAAGAGAATTTGCGCGTTTATGTTCGCGAACTTTGACCACGATTTCGCGGATGCCCAAAATAGTAAAGATTGCGATGAGCAGGATAAATCCATCAAAGATGGTACGGGACTGATTTCGCGGCCGAGAGAATGTAGGCATCTGGCGCAAAGTGAAGTATGAGTGCGATAGGCGCAAAGATAGCGATTTGCGTAAGTGTCTTTCAATGATGGCGAAGAAGAGTTTTGCGGTGGAGATTGCGTAGGGAACTGAGATTGATACGACGATTGCTAAATAGACATAAGGATTTACTCCGTATTTAGCAAAAGTTTTGTCGACCACCACGGTTCGAATTAAGCCCCACGTCATCACGATTGCAATCCACCATCGTTCGATGAGTTGTTGATGGCGTTCGGATTTAATCCACGAAGTGATCTTCACGGTGTGAGGATAAGTGAGTTAGATGAGAATGGGGTGAGCGACGGGGCTTGAACCCGCGACATCCCGGACCACAACCGGGTGCTCTACCAGCTGAGCTA
>RFMS01000113.1 GCA_009927575.1 Actinomycetota bacterium | reverse complement strand
ATATTTATAGTTCATTAACTCTTTGCAAATTGTTTGCTGAAACCGCTTGAGTTAAAGCTAAGGATCACTGAGTTTTATGGGATATGTTGCGTGTCGGTAGCCAGAAGGTTGGGTTTTAAAACTAACGAGGTCGCTGGTCGGCACGTAAAAAAAGCATGCCAAAAAAATCCTGGAAGAAAGTAACAATTGCCGAAGCCAAAGCACATCCGCTGTACGGAGTGAAGAGTTGGCTGATCGTCTTTGCTGTTGGGGTACTGCTAGGTGGGTTGCGAGAACTTGGATCGCTAAATATTGAGGCCCACGAAGCTGGTCTGACTATTACCCAGCTGCTTAACATTGACCACCCGGCAATTCATTTCGCCAAAATATCTCTTTGGTTCAATGTAGGGATCTTGGTCGTCATTTACTGGGCATTACTCAGTAAAAGTCCCCACTTTCGTTTAATCGCATCAAGCCTCCTGCTTTTGTCTTGGCCCATTGGCGCCCTTATCGGTCTAGTCTCACCGTTTGTTGGAATAGGTACTGCGCTTGGTATGTCACTGATCCCTTGGATGATTTCATGCGCGGTATGGGTTACATATCTGAATCGATCCCATCGTGTTCGTGTTACTTTCGAGCAATTGGTATGGGACTTTGAGCCTGATAAATCAGCTAGAAACAAGCTAAGGAATACTCTGACGGGCAATCGTAATTTGGTTGAGAACTGGTCGAAGGCACAAATCGAGCAGAACAAACCAATTAATCATTCATATTCGAATCTTTCTCCACTCGACAAAAGTACAAATATATTTGATTCTGAAGATGAACTTTGGGCTATGTCCTTGGCCGAGTTCGATAGTCCAAACCGCCTTTCTGGTTTGTGGGCAAAGTGTTTCTCAGAGGCATTGGGAAATGAAGAGGTTGCAAAGGCTGAGTATCTCTTGCAGCGCACTATGCAGCTGCGACATACCCAGGAGGTGGCTCGAAATCGGCGAAAACAGTTCGAAGTGGCGGAACATGAGCGCAAGGTTTTTCGAGCCACTTTGACTGAAAAGCGCGCAGAACTACTTGACTGCGTAGAGTTCGCGAACTCAATACGACTAAAACACCTATCGGAACACTTAAGA
>RFMS01000099.1 GCA_009927575.1 Actinomycetota bacterium | reverse complement strand
ACCATTGAGATTGGCATTCGGCCAATGAGACCTGAAAGAGAGAATCGAAGTGCTCCAGGTATTGCGAATATTGAGCGATAGGGAGTGAGCACGAGAAGAGGGTAGCGGTTTCATTCCAAGAACTCTTCTTATCAGTGATTAGATAGGGAAATGAGTGATCCAGTAGCGCTTCAGGATTTAGCAGTATCGATTGCTCTGCAAGCAGGAGATTTTTTAGCAGACAGACCTTCGAATTTTGAATTAAATGAAAAGTCTTCCATCAATGATTTTGCAACGCAGATGGATTTAGCAAGTGAAAAGATGATTGTTGAAGCAATTTTGAAAGCGCGCCCCGATGATGGAATTCTTGGTGAAGAAGGCGCTAATCGACAATCTCAGAGTGGTGTGACATGGGTGATTGACCCACTCGATGGCACCGTAAATTATTTTTATGGTTTACCTGGCTGGAATGTCAGCATTGCTGTGAAAGAGAATCGAGATGGCATCGAGAACGTCATCGCCGGGGCGGTCTATTCACCAACAACGCAATCGCTATGGTTTGCTGCCCGCGGAAATGGAGCATTTTGGCGCTCGCGTGAAAAAACAATTCGCATTCACTGCAATAACCCAATTGAAATTAATCGAGCACTCGTGGGCACTGGTTTTGCGTACGATGTTGAGAAACGAAAATCACAAGCAACTGTCATTAATTCACTCATTCCACAATTTCGAGATATCCGTCGAATGGGGGCTGCTGCGACAGATTTATGTTGTGTGGCAATGGGAGCGCTTGATGCATATTTTGAGAGTGGACTTAACGAATGGGATTACGCAGCAGGTGGTTTGATCTGTGAAGAGGCCGGAGCTCGCGTCACTGGACTACATGGCGAGCCGACCTCAAAGGCGATGACAATTGCCGCTGGCCCCCATCTCCACGCTCAATTGCTCGCTGCGCTGACGATTTAGTAGTTCCACGCTCGCTGTGGCAAGATACGGCCTCTGACCCGCTCGAATGGAGCGTGGCTAAGCGATAGATAAAAGAAGGTCAATCATGAACGTGCTCGATGCAGTAGATGCTGCTTCACTTCGTAAGGACATCCCGGTATTTCGTTCCGGCGACGAACTCAAGGTTCACGTCCGAGTTATTGAAGGTAACAAGAGCCGTATCCAGGTATTCCAAGGCGTAGTTATTGCTCGCCAGGGTTCAGGTGTTCGTGAAACTTTCACTGTTCGCAAGATTTCTTACGGCGTTGGCGTAGAACGTATTTTCCCAGTTCATGGCCCAGTTATTGAAAAGATTGAAGTTGTTCGTAAGGGCGATGTTCGCCGTGCGAAGTTGTACTTCCTCCGTGATCGTCGAGGTAAGTCTGCAAAGATTAAAGAGAAGCGTGGTGGCGAAGATCTAGAAGCGATCTACAGCACCACAACAACTGCAATCCTTGATGAGCCAGTAGCAACACCTGTTGCGGTTGAAACCCCTGTAGCAGTTGAAACATCTACTGAAGAAGCACCAGTCGCAGAAGCGGCTGAAGAAGCAACCAAGACCGAGTAACTCAATGCGCAAACTGCCAAGGCTTCATTCCTTGGTGAAATGCCCGCGTTGATTGTTGTCGCGCTTGTCGTTTCAATTCTTGTTAAAACGTTTCTTGTTCAATTCTTTTACATTCCATCTGGCTCGATGGAGAACACATTACGAGTAAACGATCGCGTCGCAGTTAATAAACTCGCAAATTTCTTCGGAGAGATTAAACGGGGCGAAGTCGTAGTCTTTCGTGATCCCGCAAGCTGGTTACCAGAACAAGAACCTACTGGTTCTGGAATTCTGAACAAAGTAAAAGTTGGTCTTGAATTTGTCGGCGTTCTGCCAGATCCCGCAAAGCAATATCTCATCAAGCGAGTAATTGGCGTTGGTGGCGATCACATTGTGTGTTGCGATAAGAGCGGCTTATTGAAGATCAATGGCACATCAATCAAAGAGCCATATATTTATAAGGGAAATACACCGAGTGACAACACATTTGATGTCACTGTTCCAAAAGGATTTATCTGGGTGATGGGTGATCATCGCGCCGCAAGCGCCGATTCTCGCTTCCATACTGATGACCCACATAAAGGAATGGTTCCGCTTTCTAATGTCACTGGTCGAGCAGTCTTCATTATTTGGCCGATTAAACATGCTGCATTCTTGCCAGCCGGGGAAGCGCTCTCTCATCTGCCATGATCGAAGCATCGCTTCGTAAATCTGGCGCAACACACATAGCAGGAGTTGATGAGGCTGGCCGTGGCGCTTGCGCAGGCCCACTTGTTGTCGCTGCACTTATTCTCAAAGATCCACAGAGTGCTGATCTCGCAGAGATCACTGATTCAAAAGAATTAACAGCTCGGCAACGTGAAAATCTCTTTGACGTAGTTATTGCGCATGCACTGTCTTATTCGATTGTCATTATTCCTACTGGTGAGATTGATAATGGGGGAATTCATCGAGCAAACCTAGAAGGTATGCGCAGAGCCGTCATGGGATTAGAGATTGAACCAGATTATGTACTCACAGATGGCTATGAAATTAGTGGTTTGAATGCACCATCTCTTGCAGTGTGGAAAGGTGATCAAGTTGCGCTCACTATTAGCGCAGCGTCAATTCTCGCTAAAGTCACTCGAGATCGAATAATGATTGAACTTCATAACGACTTTCCACAGTATGGATTTGATTCTCACAAGGGATATATCACTGCAGCGCATACACGAGCGCTAAAAAAGTATGGACCGGCAGAAGTGCATCGCAAGTCTTTTGCAAACGTTTCTGCTCTTCTCCACAAGTAGTTCCTGCCCACATTTCAACTTCTACTTTAAGTTGGTTTTACTAGCAGAATTTAAAGTCCAGCCATGGCAAAAAATGTACACGCGGATCAATTAGGTAAGTCCGGAGAACTTCA
>RFMS01000041.1 GCA_009927575.1 Actinomycetota bacterium | reverse complement strand
GTTCTCAGTAATGTATATTGATTGCGGTTTATAGCGCGTGCTAATTTTAATAAGTAAATTCGTAAAAGTTTCAGGATGAATCTCCCAACCCATAGCTGTTCGACGAACATTTTCTCGCTCAACATCTCTGACCGGAATTGGATAATTCGCTTGAGCGGGCGCGATTGTTTGACGGAAGTAGTAATTTAGACCGAGAAAATCAATGGGTTGTGAGATATCCGCAAAGTCTCCTGGAAAAACTGGCGGCTCTTGCTTGATAATGTTAAGTATCTCTTTCGGGTAACTCTTCTCAAAGAGTGGATTTAAAAACCACTCATGGTCCCATGCATCGGAGAGCGCAATCGCCTGCTTCTCCGCAGCGCTTTCACCAAGCGTCGATGCTGGAGTGATATTAAGGACAATTCCCACTTGCGAATCACGAGAGTTGGAGCGAATAATCGGAATCGCTCTGCCATGAGCAACAAGGAGATGGTGTGCAACATTTAATGAAGTTTGTAAATCTTTTATCCCAGGTGCCATCTCACCCCAAAGATTTCCAATCCAAGCAATACACAATGGTTCATTAAAAGTCATCCATCGCTTCACTCGATCGCCTAGGTGCGATGAGAGAACGTATGCATATTCTGCAAACCATTCAACGCTTAATCGATTTGCCCAACCACCTTTATCTTGAAGGATTTGTGGAAGATCCCAGTGATAGAGCGTCAACCAAGGCTCGATGCCGCGCTCTAACATTCCATCGACCAGTCGATCGTAGAAATCAATTCCTCTCTGATTGATTCGCCCAACTCCATCAGGTAGTACACGTGACCACGCCACAGAGAATCGGTAGGCTGATACTCCAAGCCACTTAATTAAGTCGAGATCTTCGTTATATCTGTTGTAGTGATCGCATGCGATAGCGCCACTCTCGCCATGTGCAATAGCGCCAGGAATCTTTGCGAAGGTATCCCAGATTGTAGGTGAACGACCTCCGTCGTTTACGGCACCTTCAATTTGATACGAGGAAGTTGCAACACCCCATAGGAACTTACTCAAGTGTTCAGCCGCTTTCCGACCGTTATTACCGTTGGACTTTCATCTATTACTTGGTAATTAAGAGCGGAGTAAAACTTCAGTGCTCGTGCATTGTGGGGCGAAACTCGTAGATGAAATCCAGGAGATCCCAACTCTGTCAACGAACGCTCCATCGCCTCCATCATTTTCCTACCGAATCCTATTCCTTGTGTTGCAGGGAGAAGATCGATATGGCCATGCGAAGGGTAATCCCGGAGAAGATGCTTTGGTGATGGTGAAGGATTAAAGATTTCATGGATAAGCCAACATTCACTCTGGCGATCTTTTAGCAGAGAGTACTTTGATTGAATCTCTGGCCACCACTTTCTATTGCATTCACTTTCCAAACCTTCAGTATCAAAGACTGACAAGCCATAACCCACCACATGATCATCGTCATTTATTAGGGAGAAAGATGTTGCCGAACCGAAAGTTACATAAGGTCCAACATAAACTTCACCCAACATATTCTCATGCGCATGTAATCCGGTTGCATCTGAGCCCGAATCTCCCGTGCGAAGGCAGACCTGATACAGCTCAGCCATATCAGTTGTACGGACGGGACGGATATGAACCACAGGATTAGTATGCTCTCTTGCAGAGTGGCCTGGTCTACTGCACGATATAAACAAACGTTATTTTTATGCGTCAATTCAGTAAAATTTCGAATTCGTGTCGAACTGGTCTAAAAAAACTTACTCAAATTGCTAGCGTTTATCGCGAAATAGACA
>RFMS01000033.1 GCA_009927575.1 Actinomycetota bacterium | reverse complement strand
GGTCGATTAGGAATGACTGATGTGGGGCTTTTGAATGGGCTGGAATGGGTGAAAACGAATCAGAAGAGCGTCTGTGAAAAAGAGTGCACTTTCACGAAAGATTAAGAAATTAGCGCATGAGAAATTTAAGGTTGAGACGATGGCTACAGCGCATCGTGAGTTGTATCGAAAATTGGGAGTGTAGGGTCGGCGTATGAACTTTCTTGTGACAGGTGGCGCGGGCTTTATTGGCTCTTACTTATCTGAAGCGCTACTAGCAGCAGGTCATTCAGTAGTTGGTCTCGATGATTTATCAACGGGTTCAGAGAAGAACTTGGTTAATTTAAAGGGCAAGTCAGGATATTCATTCGTCAATGGCACGATGATGGATGAAGATTTAGTTCGAGATTTAGTGAGTGGTGTAGATGGTGTCTTTCATTTAGGTGCTGCGCTTGGCGTAAAGAGAATTTTAGAGCGGCCGTATGAATCACTTGTGACAAATATGCACGGCACTGAGATTGTGGTGAAAGCTGCAGCGGCGAGAAAAGTTAGAACGTTTTTAGCTTCAACTTCAGAGATTTATGGGAAGAATCCTAATCAACCATTGAATGAAGAATCAGATCGAGTTATTGGCTCACCATTGTTAGTGAGATGGGCATATTCTGAAGCGAAAGCGATAGATGAGTCGTTAATTCAGATGTTCCATCAAATGAATGGATTGCCATTTGTTACGGGTCGATTCTTCAATACTGTGGGTCCGCGACAGACTGGCGCGTATGGAATGGTTTTGCCGAGTTTTGTTTCGGCAGCGTTAGCAGGAAAGCCAATTACGGTTTACGGCGACGGCAGCCAGCAACGAGTATTTGGCCATGTTTTGGATGCGGTTGATGCAGTGATGAAGTTGTTCTTCAACGATAAAGCGATTGGCCATGCGTTTAACATTG
The DNA here is from genome assembly GCA_009927575.1 of Actinomycetota bacterium. Lineage (GTDB taxonomy): Bacteria > Actinomycetota > Actinomycetes > Nanopelagicales > Nanopelagicaceae > UBA7398. Next base: position 569 of record RFMS01000033.1, on the reverse strand, counting down.
GCGGCGAAGGTGAAGTTTCAATTAAGCAATTAGCAGATGGTGATTGCGGAGACTGGATCGTCATCGAAGATCGAGATGATTCCTTATAAGGATGCCTATCCAGCAGGATTTGAAGACATGATGCGGCGAATTCCAGATACGACCAAGTTAAGACAATTTACGGGCTGGGCGCCGAAATATTCATTGAAAGCGATCATCAGCGATGTCGCTTCGTCAATGAAGGCTTAGAGGGAAGCGAGCTCTTCTTTCGTAAGGGTAATCAACGGCATGATTTCGCGGAGTTGATCGACGGTACGAGCGCTTGCAATAGGGGCAGAAATTGTTGGTTGCGCGCGTAACCAAGCGATAGAAATAGCAGAGATTGACGTGTTGTATTTCTGAGCAAGTGCTTCGAGTTTTTCGATAAGCGCATATCCAGAATCGTTGAGGTAGCTCGCTACGCCACCTGCGCGAACAGAATCGACAACGTGGCCTTTTCGATATTTTCCAGAGAGAAAACCACGTGCGAGTGCGAAGTATGGGATCCCTGAGATTCCATACTTCTGCATCGTTGGAACCATGGTGGATTC
>RFMS01000027.1 GCA_009927575.1 Actinomycetota bacterium | reverse complement strand
GTAGTCGAGAAGTGGATAGGGATATCGAACGTAGTTAAAGTCAGTGAAGATGACATTGCGTGGCTGTATCCGGCGAAGAGTGAAGAAAATGTAGCGCGCGAGTGGTTGGCACTGGGTGCGGAACTAGTGGTGGTTACGCGCGGAGCGGATGGAATAGTAGGAATTACGAAAAGTGATGTGATTTCAGTGCCAGGAGTTTCAGTAAGTGTCATAGATACGGTCGGTGCAGGAGACACGGTTGGTGCGATTATTGTTGAAGGCGTTGTGAAATATGGCGTTTCAGGACTTACTGGTGAGAGATTGAAATCAGTTCTTCAGCGCGCTGCGAAGGCAGCATCGATTACGGTTGCGCGCCAAGGAGCACAACCACCGTTTAGCCATGAATTGCTAGAGTCATAAGTGGTCGTGAGCAATAGGATGAGGCACGATGTTTCAAAATCTTGATAGTGGCGAGTTATCGGTATTAATTGACCTTAACCAAGGGGCGCGAATTGCATCGCTGCAATGGCGTGAGCTTGAGTTTTCTGTGCCGTTTCGTGGTGGGTTATTTAATTGGGGCTGGTATTCGATGGCGCCGTGGGCGGGGCGAATTCGGAACGGGTTAATAAAAGATTCATCGGGAAAAGAACTTCAACTTCCTACAGTTTTTGATCCGCCGAATGCGCTTCATGGTTTTGGAGTGATTGAAAGTTGGGAAGATTTAGGTGGTGGTCGATCACGGTTGCGATTACCTGAACCGTATTCAGGAGCAGTTGTTGAACAAAATATTGAAGTTCTCGATAATGCTTTGCGATGGAGTCTTGAATATGACGCAGGCTCGTGTGACTTACCGGCATGGATTGGAATGCATCCGTGGTTTCCGCGAGATTTAGATCGAGGCGGAAGTGCTGAGATTGAATTTCATGCAAAGAAAATGTTTGCCAAAGATGATTACGGACTTCCTAGTGGAAAGTTAATTGCACCAACTCCTCAACCATGGGATGACTGCTTCACAGAAGTTGAAGGTGTGCCGGCAGTAGTTTGGGAAGATGTGATGCGAGTTTCTATTGAAAGCGATGCGCCGTATTGGGTTGTCTATAACGAAGATAGCGAAGGTGTGTGTATTGAACCGCAGACTGCGCCACCAGATGCAGCGAATTTAGGGATTAGCGGGGAGCACTATCTCGAGACGCTCTTTGTTTTTGATGCGCTCTAAAAGAATTGATAGCGTAGTTAAATGATTAATCGCGAGCATATGAAGAAGTTAATGGCGAAAGAAGAGGCGCGATTTCTTGCTCGCACACCAAAGAGTGGTGAGGCATTTAAAGCAGCCCAGAAAGTGATGCCGGGCGGTGTTCCAATGTCATGGATGTCGAAGTGGCCAGG
>RFMS01000108.1 GCA_009927575.1 Actinomycetota bacterium | reverse complement strand
CCTGTTGCAGCAGCGCCAAAACCTTCCACTCCAGTATTACAAGACACGTACGTGACACCAATTGTGCGAAAACTTGCAGCTGAAGCAGGCGTTGACCTAAACGCTGTTAAAGGAACAGGTGTTGGTGGTCGTATTCGCAAAGAAGATATTTTGGCGGCAGCGCCAAAGCCAGTTGCCGCACAAGCAGCTGCGCCTGCACAAACCAGCGCGAGCTCTGCACCAACGTCAGCGCCGCAAAAACCAGTTGTTGCCTCACCACTTCGAGGTACGACAGTAAAAATGTCTCGTTTGCGAAAAGTTATCGCTGCTCGAATGGTCGAATCGCTACAAGTTAGCGCGCAACTCACCACCGTCGTTGAAGTAGATATCACGAAAATTTCACGCCTTCGCGATAAAGCGAAAGCGAATTTCGAAGCAACAGAAGGCGTCAAACTTTCCTTCTTGCCATTCTTTGCAGTTGCTGTCTGTGAAGCGCTGAAACAACATCCCGTTGTCAATGCATCGCTTGAAGGTGATTCGATCACCTATCACGGAGCAGAACATCTTGGAATTGCTGTTGATACCGAACGTGGTTTGCTTGTTCCAGTTATTTTTGATGCCGGCGATCTCAATATGGGCGGCGTTGCGCGAAAGATCGCTGATGTCGCTGCACGTACTCGCGATAACAAGATCCTTCCCAATGAATTAGGTGGCGGAACATTTACCATCACCAACACTGGAAGTCGTGGAGCGCTCTTTGATACGCCAATCATTAATCAACCACAAGTTGCGATCTTGGGAATTGGTTCAGTAGTGAAGCGACCAATGGTTGTTAAAGGTGCAGATGGCGGAGAAACAATTGCGATTCGTTCGATGGTTTACCTTGCACTCTCCTACGATCACCGAATCGTTGATGGCGCAGATGCCGCTCGATTCCTCACAACTCTTAAAGAGCGACTTGAAGAAGGTCGCTTTGAATCGGATCTAGGGCTTTAGTGTCTCTTCCGCAACGCATTGCGGTTTCTGGCGCATCCGGACTTATCGGAACTGCGCTTGTTGGCCATCTCAAATCTGAAGGCCATACCGTTCAACGCTTTGTTCGTCGACCAGTTGTTGCACCCGATGAAATTCAATGGGATCCCACAAGTGGCTTCGTAGATCTTGCTCCACTAGAAGGCGTCGATGCAGTTATTCATTTAGCGGGCGCTGGTGTTGGCGATAAGCGATGGACTGCTAAATATCGCGCAACAATTCTCAATTCACGACTCCTTGGAACTACAGCAATTGCACAAGCAGTTGCGAAAGTTAAACCACAAGTATTTATCTCTTCCAGCGCAATTGGTTGGTATGGCGAGACTGGCAATAGAGCAGTTGTAGAAAGTGATCGCGCTGGCGATGACTTTCTCGCAGCGGTATGTCGAGAGTGGGAAGGTGCTGCAGATTTAGCTGGCGATGTTCGCACTGTAAAAATTCGAACTGGGCTAGTCCTTGATCCCACCGGTGGCGCACTTGGACGAATGTTGCCGCTCTTTAAATTTGGTCTGGGTGGTCGATTAGGAAATGGCAAGCAATGGTGGTCGTGGATTACTTTGCATGATCAACTTCGCGCAATTGATTTTCTTTTAAGCAAGAAAGTTGAAGGTCCGGTCAACCTCACCTCACCAAATCCTTCAACAAATCTCGAATTCACTGCAGCGCTTGCTCGCACACTTCATCGACCAGCGCTCTTCCCTGCACCAGCGTTTGCGCTCAAGTTAGCGCTCGGTGGATTCAGTAGCGAAATCCTTGGTTCAAAGAAAGTGATGCCAGAAAAATTATTGGCTGCAGGTTTTGAATTTGATTACCCACACCTTCTGCCTGCTTTAGAAAAACTCGTCGATTAATTAATCAGTTCAGCGGCTCGGCGCCCGGAATGCATAGCGCCTTGCTGAGATGGCACTTCTCGGTGATCTCCTACAACAAATACATTTTCACGGACTTTCACAGCGCTCTCTAGCGGTTGACCTACTTCATGAAGCGGTAGCGATTGTTTGATCTCGTATTTGCTCACTAGCTCCCACGATTGAGTGGAGACCTGCCACATCTGCGCTAGATGTCGACGAACTTCAGATTCTGACGCGGATTCCAACGTCGTTGAAGAGATCAGTGTGTGTCCGGCTGGCGCGTAATACGGCGAAAGATTTGAGATTGCGATGCTATTAATTACCGGGCCAGAACTTTTCATATCAATACGCAACCGTTGAGAAGTGATCACTCCTTCTGCGAGCGAGTGATACCACGTGGTCGAACGATTCATTCGTGGCGCTTTGGGAGCGCCTAATAACTGCGCCGACGTTACGGGATCTGTTGCCACGATGATTACATCGCCTGAAACTTTTCCGTCACTTGTTCTCACAAAGCCGTCATGGAGAGATTCAACTTGGGTCTCTAATCGAATGTCATGAAGTGGCAAAGCAAGATTTCGAGAGAACTCCCCTACTCCCATCGCAGGAATTCCTGGCGAACTTTTAATAAAGGTACGTACAAGAGTTTTGACAACATGGTTACTTACATTTTTAGGATCGGTGAGTAAGACGCCAGTCAAAAAAGTTTTGAGAACTCGGCGATAGAGCTCGCCCGTTCCACAGGAGAGAAATGCGGCTTCGCCAGAGATGTCATCGGATGTTGCAAAATATCGAAGGAGCCCCAATTTATTTCGAAGCGTGCCGAGCGCAGGATTGAGAGCGCTGATCAGATGAGGCGCAGCAGTCACTACAGATTTTTCGTGCACAAGATCGATCGCTCGTGGCAACGAAATAAAGTCAAGCCGTTTAATCAGGTCACTCTTAACCACTTCGGGATAGCGCGGATTGATTACTTGAAATCCACGATCACAACGAAAGCCATCAATGAGATCTGTTGCCACGCGTCCGCCAACACGATCACTGCGCTCGAGAATTGTTACGTGATGGCCACGTTCACTTAACACTCTTCCGGCAGTAAGTCCTGCTAACCCTGCACCAACAATGAGAACGTTCTTCATCGCACCGATTCTTCGCGAGCTTGATCCATGATCATTGCAACTGAACGAATGAAATCTTGCGAGATTGGAAATTCACTTCCTAGCTCCAACGCGATATGAACTTTTTCGTAGAAGATTCCGTAATTACCTGGCACTCCTTCGTAACTCATCACATGCTCACCTTTGTGAAGAAATGCAGGTGAGGTGGTGTCATCGTCCCATTGGCCATTTCGCGGATGTTTGCCGAGTCGTAGCAGCGCCTCTTGCTTATCTACATCATGAACTATGAGCGAGCCTTGGTCGCCAGATACACGAAATCTTGGACCAGGTGCACCAACGATTGAACTGACCGCGAGATAGGAATCGACGCCAGATTCATGTCGGAGAACAATTACGACATCATCGTCAACGCCACCACGAATTGAGCGCACAGATGAGTACATCAACTCTGCCGGCCCGAACCAATCTAACGCGGTTGAGATTAAATGTGGTTGTAAATCTAAGAGCAGACCGCCACCTTCTTCATGCGGAATATTCTCGCGCCATGAATGAGCGTTGCGTTGCGGACGGAAACGTTCATATCGTGAATCCATTCGAAAGACATTTCCGAGAACGCCTTCACTCATCGCTTTCTTCAACGTTAACGAATCGCTATCCCAAAGTCGATTGAAGAATGTTGTTACTTCAACATCGTTGGCATCTGCGACATCTAAAATTTCATCAACTTCATCAAGTGAGAGCGCAGTGGGCTTATCTACGACGACCGGAATTCCGGCCTCAAGTGCCGCGATCGCATGGTCTGCATGAACATCATTTCGAGTAGCGATAACTATTAAGTCGAGATCTTCATCAATCAGTTCATCGATCGAAACAACCAGAGCCGATTCAGGAAATTCTTCGCGCGCAAGTGCTCGACGTTCATCATTGTTGGTCATGATGGCAGCGACATCAAAACCTGCGCCCTTAAGCAGATTGGAGTGGAAGGTGCGCCCAGCCAAGCCGTAACCGGCAATGCCTACTCTCATGAGAAGAGATTAAGGCTATTTACTGGGTAGAGCTTCGAAATCTTTTCGTTCGTGTTGGAGTTTTGATGGCCACCACGTTTTTCGGTCCGAGAAGATGAACGATTGATGGCACAAGCAGTGAGCGAACCACAATCGTGTCGAGCAATACGCCAAACGCAACAGCAAATCCAAGCTCAGCCAAGAAGACCAATGGCAGAACGCCCAATACCGCGAATGTTGCCGCCAGCACGATTCCAGCCGAGGTAATAACTCCACCTGTCACCGTAAGTCCACGAATAACGCCGCGACGTGTGCCCATCTTGATCGTCTCTTCACGAACGCGCGTCATCAAGAAGATGTTGTAATCAATTCCTAACGCAACGAGGAAGACGAAAGCAAAGAGCGGGAATGAGGTATCTGTTCCTGGGAAATTAAAGAGATGCGTGAAGACCAGATAGCAGACGCCTAACGTTGCCATGAACGAGAGCACCACCGTAATCAAGAGAACTATTGCGGCGAGAATGCTTCGCAGTAAGAGTCCAAGGATGATGGCAATGATCAAGAGAACAATCGGAATGATTAAACGATTGTCGTGGCGTGATGCAACATCGACATCGTAATTAATTGCTCCGCCTCCGCCAACCAAAATCTCCTTATCAATTGCATGCACGGCATCGCGAATAACTGGTGTGAGTTGTCTGCCTTCAACTGAATCGGCCGGCATCTTTAATGTCGCATTCAATAGAACTTGCCCGTCGACAACTTTTACCGGTGGCAAAGCCTGACCTGGTACAACTGGTCCAGCAAAAGTTGGTACTACTGCAGAAACTCCAGGTGTTGCCAAGAGTTTTGCAGTAACTTTCTGAACATCGCCTTCTTTCACAATAATTTCAACGGGCGATCCTTCGCCACCTGGGAAATGTTGAAGCAATTTTTCTTGTCCCACAACAGAATCTGCGGTACCAGTAAATGATTCGGTAGTAGAGATTCCGTCTGACTTAAGTTGGAATGAGAAAGCAGCAAGGACAACTAAGAGAACCGCAGTGATAATTGCAGTTCGGCGAGGATACTTATCAACTGTTGATCCCACTTTCGCCCAGAACCCTTTGAGTTGGGCGTTCTCATCATCAAATTTTGGAATTTTTGGCCAGAAGATCCAACGACCAAAGATCACAAGAAGCGCTGGCAAGAAGGTTAAAACTGTCACCATTGCTGAAGCGATACCAATTGCACCTACTGGACCAAGCCCGCGGTTGCTCGAAAGTTCACTGAGTAAGAGAACAAGAAGGCCGGCAATAACTGTGCTTCCCGATGCAATGATCGGTTCGATTACTCCGCGCAACGCAATCCCCATCGATTCAAATCTCGATGCATGGTGATGGAGCTCTTCTCTGTAACGAGAAATTAAGAGCAGCGCATAATCAGTTGCCGCACCAAGAACAAGCACGGACAAGATTCCTTGTGACTGTCCACTTAAATCAATCAGGTTGGCCTTTGCTAAGTAATAAATGATGGTGCCGGCTAATGACAATGCTGTGACAGCGGTGAAGAGCGGCAATATCCATAGGAATGGTGAGCGATAGACGATGATCAAAATGATCGAGACTACGCCAAGTGTTGTGAGAAGTAGCGTGGAATCGATGGAACCAAAAGCACCGAAGAGATCGGCGAGAATTCCGCCAAAACCGGTGACGTGTGTTTCAAGATTTAACGTCGCTAAATTCTTGGCCATATCTTCACGAACAAATTTGATGACTTGCGGCAACGCTGGTTTATCTTCAATCGTTGACGTTGCGACCTTGTCAATCAGCGCGATGTTGCCCAAGATTGCTTTGCCGTCTTGAGATGGAAAGACTGAAATTGGCGCACCCGGCAAAATAAATTCTTTAAGAGTTTTTCCCGTGCCCGTAATCTCCTTATTCGGAAGGGTCTGCACATATTGATTGACCGCCGCTAATTTCTCCGGATTAACATCGCCGACAAAGAGCAGAAGTGTGGGAAGTTGATTTAACGCACCAGCTGAAAATTTGACCGTGATCTTATTTGCCTTCGTCGACTCGGCATTTGCCGGCAAGAAGGCTGAATTGTCATTCTCTTGAACCGAAGAGAGTTTCCCAAATGTTGGACCAGCGACTCCGCTAATTCCGAGCCAGGCAACGATCGCGATAATGGCGATCCATAAGGGTTTTCGGGCGTTTTTACTCTTCGTCGCATCAAGGGTCATGCGGCGAGGATACCTGTGATGTGACTGCCTTTCCCGTTGAAAGTAGGCTAAGCGCCATGACGGTGACCTCGATTGCATCTCTCGGATCACTTTCAATCGAACACCTTGGATTAGTCGATTACCAGCAAACCTGGGATAAACAACGAGCTCTCCATGATGAAATCGCTAATTCACAACGACCAGGAACACTTCTTTTATTAGAGCATTTCTCAGTCTTCACAGCGGGGCGACGAACGTTGCCTCACGAGCGACCATTTGATGGAACGCCGGTCATCGATGTTGATCGCGGTGGAAAAATCACATGGCATGGTCCAGGACAACTTGTGGGCTACCCCATTGTGAAACTCAAGAGTTCAAACGATGTTGTTGGTTTTGTACGAGAGATTGAGACAGCGTTGATTAATGTCTGCCAAGAACTTGGAATTAACGCAGTTCGCTATTGCGAACGTTCTGGTGTCTGGTTGCGAGATGAGAAAGGTGATCGAAAGATCGCCGCGATTGGAATTCGAGTATCACGCGGTGTGACGATGCACGGCTTTGCTCTCAATGTAAATCCCGATCTGACGTGGTTTGATCGAATCGTGCCATGCGGAATTCCAGATGCGGAGACAACATCGCTTGCGAAAGAACTTAATCGCGATATCACTATTGCTGAGGTTGCACCATATGTTGAGCGACATATTGCCGAAGCGTTGAATCGAGTTTCCTTATGACGACCGATTTCCCATCAACAATTCAACCTAATGGCCGAAAGTTATTACGCATTGAAGCGCGTAACGCGGAGACTCCAATCGAACGAAAACCAGAGTGGATTAAGACTCGCGCAAAAATTGGCCCGGAGTATTCGCATCTTCGTTCGCTCGTAAGTCGCGAAGGTCTCCACACGGTCTGCCAAGAGGCGGCCTGCCCCAATATCTTTGAATGTTGGGAAGATAAAGAGGCGACATTTCTTATTGGTGGTGAGGCATGTACTCGCCGATGCGATTTCTGCAATATCGATACTGGAAAACCAGCGCCACTCGATCGCGATGAACCACGTCGAGTTGCCGAGTCTGTTCACACGATGGGTCTTCGATATGCAACTATCACTGGCGTTGCACGCGATGATCTCGATGATGAAGGCGCGTGGCTTTATGCAGAGACAATTCGCGCAGTCCATACTCTCAATTCCGATTGTGGCGTTGAGATGTTGGCGCCAGATTTCTCTGGTAATTCTGAACTACTCAATCAAGTTTTCGAAACCCGTCCAGAAGTATTTGCTCACAACGTAGAGACGGTGCCACGCATTTTTAAGAGAATTCGCCCCGCGTTTACTTATGAGCGATCACTCAATGTCATCTCCCAGGCACGAAACTTTGGCTTAATCACAAAATCAAATCTCATTCTCGGATTAGGCGAATCGCGCGAAGAAGTTTCGCAAGCGCTCCGCGATCTTCACACCGCAGGATGCGACCTCATCACCATCACTCAATATCTTCGTCCAACAAATAAACACCATCCCGTTGAACGGTGGGTAAAACCACAAGAGTTTGTTGAACTTGCGCACGAAGCTGAAGAACTTGGATTCCTCGGCGTGATGAGCGGACCATTAGTTCGATCCAGTTATCGCGCTGGTCGTTTATATAAACAAGCGTTAGAAAAGCGCGCAGGAGTTGTGCGTGGCTGAAATTGTTTATCCGCCCGTCATCGGCGCGATTAAATTATTCTGGCGATATTTAGGTCTGCAATTTAATTTCACTGGCGAAGCGCATGTGCCCCGAAAAGGTGGCGCAATCATGGCCATTAATCACGTCGGTTATCTCGACTTCGCAATCGCCGGCACGGCAGTTTTACCTGCGAAACGTCTTGTGCGATTTATGGCAAAGAAAGAAGTTTTCGATCACCCCATTGCTGGCCCTTTGATGCGGGGAATGCACCATATTCCAGTAGATCGCGCGAGTGGCTCGTCATCTTTTGTTGCGGCCCTTCGAGCAATTAAAGCTGGCGAAATTGTTGGCATCTTCCCCGAAGCGACTATTTCGCAGAGCTTTGAAATTAAAGAGATGAAAACCGGTGCAGTGCGATTAGCCATGGCATCAGGTGTTCCCATCTTGCCAACGATTGTCTGGGGTTCGCAGCGAATCTGGACAAAGAAAGTGAAACGTGATTTCTCTCGGTCGCATGTGCCAATCACTGTTGCAATTGGCGAACCACTTTTTGTGCCTCGAGAGAGCGATGTCGAGGAGATGGAGCGCGAACTTCGACGACGATTAGAAACACTTCTCACAAAAGTCCAAAACGACTACCCCGATAGCCATCAAGGTCAGAGGTGGGCACCGGCTCGATTAGGTGGTACTGCTCCTACCCTTGCAGAATTAGAAGTACTTCACGATAAAAAAGATGAGAAAGGCTAATATCCCAACATGGCATTTGGCAGAAAACCAAAAACTGTTTCATCAGTAGAGAAGTCAACGGAGAAAAAGGTTCGCTTCAAAGAGATTCGCGATGCATATGCGCTAACAAAACAGCAGAAGCCACTGATTTTGATCTGGTGTTTATTAATTTTTATCCCAGTAGAAATTCTTGGCATCGTAATTGGTAAAGCGCTTAATCACCCGATCTACATCGGAATTCTCTCGGTGCCTCTTGCATTTCTCGCGGCATTCTTCTTCTTTACTCGCGTTGCAGGAAGTGCGGCGTATGCCTCCATTGAAGGACAAGTCGGTGCCGGTGCAAGCGTTTTGATGGCCATCCGTCGTGGGTGGACAGTCACTCCTGCAGTCGCTGTGACACGAAATCAAGATATGGTCCATCGCGCAGTAGGCCGACCTGGAGTTGTTTTAGTCGCAGAAGGCGGGCAAGCGGTTCGCGGATTACTGAACGATGAACGTCGTAAAACTGAGCGTTTTGCGCCAGGAGTTCCAGTCCATGAAGTCATCGTTGGTAATTACGAAGGACAAGTTTCTATCCGTAAATTGCAGAAACACATGAGGAAATTTCCAAAGAAGCTCACTAATAATCAGGTTCGCGAGCTTCGCGCACGTATGAAGGCAGTGGGCGGATTAAACATTCCGATTCCGAAAGGACCAATGCCAAAAAATATTCGTATGCCAAAGCGGTAGTTCATGGCCGTCAAGGACGGAAGCCGCGAAGCCCACTTTCCGCGAATAGAAAAACGATATGGCGAACCGATGTCGTATTGGTTTGCCATCATGAAGAAGATTTCAAAGAAGAAATATCCAGAGCAGATTGCCTATCTCAAAGAGAACTTTGGATTCTCTCAAGCGCATGCCAATGCGTTGGTGATGTATTCACGCGGTTCAACCTCGTCACGCAGATTCGATAAACCCAGTGACTATTTCAAGACTCTTACGCCGACTCAAGCCAAGACTGCTAAGTCAATCTTCAAAGTTTTACAGACAAAATTTCCTAAATTAGAACTCGTTATGGCGTGGAATCAGCCAATGCTCAAATACGGCGATGCCTATGTTTTCGGCCTTACGGCGACAAAGAAATATTTATTGATCGCGCCGTGGAGTCAGAACGTTCTTAAAGAATTCTCACCACGAATGAAAGATCTTGACGTAAAGAAGAAGACAATTGGAATTCCATCGGATTGGTCAATTGATTCAAAACTTCTCTGCGATATGGTGAAAGCACGAATGAAAGAAGTTAAGCCTTAACGACAACGCTTCCTGAGATTCGGTCGTGGAGTCCTCGCGACTGGCCATCTGTAATCAACGGTGGAATGACTAAACACAGTAAGAGAGTTCGAATAAAAACTTGAAGAGGCGCTACTTGACCGCCATCAGAGAATCGCACTACTCGAATATGAAAGAGCCGCTGCCCCGCTGATTGACCTGTAAGGGCCGTGAGGAGAGCGACTTCAAGGAAGAAAACGGCGAGAATCCACTCACCTAGCCCGAGGATCTGTTGAAAGATCAAGGCTGCAACCGCCCAGGACATGAGCCAATCAGCCATCAAGGCAGTAAACCTACGCGCCACCTGCGAACGGTATCTTGAATCTGGCTGGTCAGGTCATTTACGGGAAACCCGTTCACTTCTGGAAAAAATGAAACATAACCGTAACAAGCCAGTTATTCACTTTTCACGGCCACGCAATAGCCTTACCCCCATCGCCAGGCTCAGTGTTGAGCCGACTAGAACTCACTAAGTAATCAGGAGAAATATGTTTAAGAGTGCATCCGAAGTGCTCGCGTATATCAAGAAAGAAGATATCAAACTCATTGATGTTCGCTTTATTGATCTACCCGGTATTCAACATCACTTCAACGTTCCAGCCGGAGAATTTTCTGAAGCGGTCTTCACTGATGGTTTGATGTTCGATGGTTCATCAATTCGTGGTTTCCAATCAATTCACGAATCAGATATGAAATTGCTTCCTGTTCCAGAGACAGCATTTATCGATCCATTCCGCAAAGAGAAGACACTTGTCATTACCTTCAGCGTGCATAACCCAATTGATAACACTCCTTATAGTCGCGATCCACGTGGCGTTGTTGCTAAGGCTGTTGAATTTATGCGCTCGACAGGAATTGCAGACACTGCTTTCTTTGCACCAGAAGCTGAGTTCTACATCTTCGATCGCATTCGATTTAAGACCGACATGAATCAGTCGTATCACCACATTGATTCCTATGAAGGCGCATGGAATACCGGCATCGAAGCAGATGCAGATGGCACGCCAAACCGTGGCTATCGCACCCGCATCAAGGGTGGTTATTTCCCAGTGTCACCAACAGATCAATTCGCAGATCTTCGCGATGAAATCGTGATGAACCTTGAAAAAGTTGGCCTTCATGTAGAGCGTTCACACCACGAAGTGGGAACTGCTGGCCAGATGGAAATTAACTATCGCTTTAGCGATGTGCTCCATGCTGGTGATGACGTCATGAAATTTAAGTACATCGTGAAGAACACTGCGTGGCAAGCCGGCAAGACAGCAACATTTATGCCAAAGCCACTCTTTGGCGATAACGGTTCCGGCATGCACTGCCATCAATCACTCTGGAAAGATGGAAAGCCACTCTTCTTCGGAAATGGCTATGCAGATCTCTCCGATACCGCTCGTTGGTATATCGGTGGTTTGTTAAAGCACGCACCATCACTCCTTGCATTCACCAACCCAACAGTGAACTCTTACAAGCGTTTGGTTCCAGGATATGAAGCACCAGTAAATCTCGCGTACTCAGCACGTAACCGTTCTGCATGTATCCGTATCCCAATCACTGGTTCAAATCCAAAGGCAAAGCGCATTGAATTCCGTTGCCCAGATCCTTCATCAAATCCATATCTCGCATTCGCTGCGATGTTGATGGCTGGACTCGATGGCATCATGAACAAGATCGAGCCACCAAAGCCAGTAGATAAAGATATTTACGAGCTCTCTGGTGATGAAGCGAAGGCAATTCCACAAGTACCAGGATCACTTGATGCAGTACTCGATAACCTCGAGCGCGATCATGAGTTCCTCACACGCGGTGGCGTCTTTGCAAAAGATCTCATCGAAACATGGATTGCATGGAAGCGTAAGGAAGAAGTTGATTACGTCCGACTACGTCCACATCCAGCAGAGTTCGAGTTGTACTACGACCTCTAAGAGTTCACCGAACAGAACCCCGTCAGAAATGGCGGGGTTTT
>RFMS01000006.1 GCA_009927575.1 Actinomycetota bacterium | reverse complement strand
CATCACCGCGAGTGACGAGACCATCGCAGAGGCGAACGAGTTCGTCGCCAAGTGCGGCAAGAACGGCGTGCAGGTCAAGGACCGTGCGGGCTTCATCGTGAACGCACTGCTCTTCCCCTACCTCAACAACGCGATCCGCATCTGGGAGACGGGCACTGCATCGATGGAGGACATCGACACTGCGATGAAGGGTGGCTGCAACTTCCCCATGGGTCCGTTCGCCCTGCTCGACCTCGTCGGTCTCGACACATCCCTCTCCATCCTCGAGGCACTCCACGCCGAGTTCGCCGACCCGAACTACGCAGCCGTGCCGACGCTCCGTCGTCTCGTCGCAGCCGGCAAGCTCGGGCGCAAGAGCGGCGAGGGCTTCTACAAGTACTGATCGTCACCGCGGGCAGAGGCCGGACTGATGCCCCGACACGACAGTTGCGCGTGGGGATTCCCCACACCGGACCAGTGGCCATCAGACGACGACGTCGTCGCCGTCGGCGCGGACCTCGCCCCGGACACATTGCTGTACGCGTACACGCACGGGATGTTCCCGATGCACATCGACCCGCGGCACGAGACGCTCGGGTGGTTCTCCCCGTTGCGTCGCGGCATCATCCCGCTCGACGGACTGCGCGTCACGAAGTCGATGCGCCGGAGCGCGCGGAACTTCAACGTCACCTCTGACATGGCCTTCGTCGACGTGATGCGGTACTGCGCAATGGTGCGCACCGACGGCAACTGGATCGACGACGACTTCATCGACTCGTACTCGATGCTGCACGCCATGGGCCACGCGAGCAGCATCGAGGTGTGGAACGAGGACAACCAGCTGGTGGGAGGTCTCTACGGCGTGCGGATCGGCCGCTTCTTCGCCGGGGAATCGATGTTCCACCTGGAGACTGACGCCTCGAAGGTGGCGTTGATGAACCTCGTGGACATGCTCAGCGCCGATGGAGTCGTTCTTCTCGACACTCAGTGGTGCACGGAGCATCTGGCCACACTCGGCTGCATCGAGGTCCCGCGTGCCGACTATCTGGGGCTGCTGGAGTCCGCCCTCGCCTGAATCACCCATTGGCTGTGGATAACCGAGGGTCTCGTTGCCATACTTGACCCGTGAGCGAACAGACCACCCCCCGACGCGAAGAGCCGTGGATGATGCGCACCTATTCGGGTCACTCGTCCGCGAAGGCCTCGAACGAGCTCTACCGCACGAACCTCGCGAAGGGCCAGACCGGTCTCAGCATCGCGTTCGACCTGCCCACGCAGACGGGGTACGACCCGGATCACATCCTCGCCCACGGTGAGGTCGGGAAGGTCGGGGTTCCCGTCTCCCACCTCGGCCACATGCGCACCCTGCTCGACTCGATCCCGCCTGGGAAGATGAACACCTCGATGACCATCAACGCCACGGCGGCGTGGATGCTCGCTCTCTACGTCGCGAACGCGCGCGAGCAAGGCGTCGACTCGAGGGAGCTCCGCGGCACCACCCAGAACGACATCGTGAAGGAG
>RFMS01000151.1 GCA_009927575.1 Actinomycetota bacterium | reverse complement strand
GCACCGGATGCCGCTTGATAAGAAGCTACGACCAATTCCTTCAATACATATTTCTTGTGGAGCGCTCCCATTGCGACAATCATTGAAAGCGTTGTGCAATTAGGATTCGAAATAATTCCTTTTGGTCTATTTCTTACTTGTTCTGGATTAACTTCTGGTACAACTAATGGAACTTCCGGATCCATTCGAAAAGCACCTGAATTATCAACTGCCACTGCACCGCGTGATGCGGCTATTGGAGCCCACTCTTTAGAGACTTCATCAGGAACGTCAAACATTGCAACATCAATCCCATCAAATGCTTCAGGACTGAGTGCAACAACTGTTAATTCTTCACCTCGACACATGAGTTTCTTTCCAGCACTTCTCGCAGAAGCAATAAGTCGAATCTCTCCCCAGACATCAGGTCGAGTACTCAGTATGTCCAACATAACGGTGCCGACCGCTCCCGTTGCTCCGACTACTGCTAACGAAGGTTTCTTACTCATCGACCCGAACCTCCATACACAACCGCTTCGCTGGCGTCTGAGTCGAGATCGAAGGCCGTATGTGCAGCTCTCACTGCATTATCAAGATCAGCAACTCGACATACGATTGAAATTCTGATTTCTGATGTTGAAATCATTTCAATATTCACTCCTGCCTGCGCCATTGCAGCAAAGAAAGTAGCTGTTACTCCAGGGTGTGAACGCATTCCAGCGCCAACCAATGAAAGCTTTCCGATTTGATCATCGTATTGAATAGATTGAAAACCAATTTCTCCTTGAATTTTCTGAAGAATGGAAGTTGCATTTGCACCTTCAGTCTTCGGAAGAGTGAATGAAATATCTGTAAGTCCGGTTGCTGCAGCTGAAACATTCTGAACAATCATGTCGATATTGATATCGGCATCGGCAATGGATTGAAATATTCGAGCAGCCACTCCAGTTCGATCAGGTACACCAACAATTGTTACCTTAGCTTCGCTCTTATCGTGAGCGATACCCGAGATGATTGCTTGCTCCATACTTCCTCCTTCAGGCTGATCTTTAACAACCCATGTTCCTTCTAAATTTGAAAATGATGATCTGACATGAATTGGTAGTTCATAACGACGTGCATATTCGACGCAACGAAGATGTAAAACTTTTGCTCCTGATGCAGCAAGTTCTAACATTTCTTCATAAGTAACGCTCTTAAGTTTCCTTGCTGCAGGAACGACTCGAGGATCTGCTGAGAAGACTCCGTCAACATCGGTATAGATTTCACACACATCTGCATCGAGCGCTGCAGCTAGCGCTACCGCTGTTGTATCTGATCCACCACGACCGAGAGTCGTAATGTCTTTTGTATCTTGGCTAATTCCTTGAAATCCCGCGACAATTGCAATCGCGCCATCTTTTAGCGCTTCTTGAATTCGACCTGGGGTTACGTCAATAACTCGAGCACGTCCATGCGTCGACGTCGTAATAATTCCAGCCTGACTGCCAGTGAAAGACCGCGCCTCAAGTCCGAGATTGCCGATTGCCATAGCCAGTAGCGCCATCGAAATTCGCTCTCCAGCCGTAAGAAGCATGTCTAATTCGCGAGGATTGGGTAGAGGTGAAACTTGGCCCGCTAAATCAATCAACTCATCTGTTGTATCGCCCATTGCCGAAACCACAACAAC
>RFMS01000018.1 GCA_009927575.1 Actinomycetota bacterium | reverse complement strand
TCTTGACAACTATTCGGTCGTAAAAGGAATGTGAATCCCAACGCCAGATTTCAATTGGGATTACTCACGCTCCATATTCAAGAGTTTTAATTCAATGGCAGCAGATAATCTTGATGTCATATTTGCAGGTCATACCCATGGAGGGCAGATTCGTATTCCTTGGATAAAAGAGAGTAAAGCTCTGACAACCAATTGCGATCTTCCACTGTGGCGCTCAAGAGGAGTGACAAAAATTAAAAACGAACCATGGCTTAACGTATCTGCTGGAATGGGCACTAGCCCATTTGCACGAGTTAGGTTTGCCTGTCCGCCTGAAGTTTCATTAGTGACTCTTAGTTCACAGAATTAAATTGGTCGGGGTGACAGGATTTGAACCTGCGGCCTCGTAGTCCCGAACCACGCGCGCTACCAAGCTGCGCCACACCCCGCTTACTTAAAGTTTAAGGTCCGCATCAACCATTAATTCTGCTAATTCTTTCCAATGAGTTTTCGCTTTCCACCCGAGATCTTTTTCTGCTTTTGATGCATCACCTATTAGCGCATCAACTTCAGTTGGTCTCTCATACTTCTTATCGATTTCTACGTATTTCTCCCACTCAAGTCCGGCCCTATTAAAAGCTGCTTGGGCGAAATCTTTAACAGTTGCGCCTACCCCTGTGGCAACTACGTAATCAGAAGAGGTTTCTTTCTGAAGCATTAACCACATTGATTCAACATATTCCTTAGCGTAACCCCAGTCCCGAATAGCATCTAAATTACCGAGATAAAGCTTTTTTTGCTTTCCATGTTTAATGTTTGCTACCGCTTTTGTAATTTTTCGTGTTACGAATGTTTCACCTCTTCTAGGTGATTCATGGTTAAAAAGAATTCCGTTTGTGGCATGAACTCCAAATGCTTCCCGATAATTCACTGTTGCCCAGTACGCCATTAATTTTGCAGCTGCATAAGGAGAGCGCGGTCGAAACTTGCTTTCTTCATTTTGAGGGGGAGGAGTTGAACCAAAAAGTTCAGAGGTACTTGCTTGGTAAAAACGAATCTCTTTTTTTGAAGCCCGAATTGCCTCAAGAAGTCCAACGGTTCCGACACCATCAACTTGCCCGGTGTATTGAGGCATTGTAAATGAAACCATCACGTGAGATTGAGCAGCTAAGTTGTAAACCTCATCGGGTTGAATCTCTCTTATTAAATTAGTTAGTCCAACACCATCCAATAAGTCTCCATAATGAAGATAAAGTTTTGGATTGGGGTCATGAGGGTCTTGGTAAATGTGATCAATTCTGCCCGTATTAAATGAACTGGATCGTCGAATAAGTCCATGAACTTCATAACCTTTGCCTAGAAGAAATTCTGCCAGGTAGGAACCATCTTGACCGGTGATTCCGGTTATGAAGGCAACTCTTGAGCTCATCAGTACCTCTTTACCAATCTATTTTCATTTTCCTTGAACCACTCTATCGTGGAAGCAATACCTTCTTTAAGCGGAATTTCAGGAGTCCAGCCAACCTTCTTTATGTTCGTAACTTCGAGAACTTTTCTTAAAGTTCCATCTGGCTTTGAAGAATCCCACTTAATTTCACCGGTAAATCCGGATTCTAAAGCCACTGTTTCAGCCAACTCCGTAATTGTCACATCTTCACCAGTTCCAACATTGAGGTGCTCAGGAGCATCATATTTTTCTGCCGCCATCAAAGTCGCTTTAGCAAGGTCATCAGAGTGGAGAAATTCCCTTCTCGGCTTTCCGCTTCCCCAAACAGTTACTGAATGAGCGCCATTTTTAGCCGCTGAGACAAATCTATTGATAAATGCTGGTAATACATGGCTTGTTTCTAAATCAAAATTATCAAATGGTCCATACATGTTGGTTGGCATTAATGAGATCCAGCGACGATTAAATTGCTTTCTATACGATTTAATCAATTCAATGCCAGCTATCTTTGCAACCGCATATGCTGAATTAGTTTTTTCCAAAGGCCCAGTAAGTAAATAATCTTCCTTGATAGGTTGTTGGCAATCTCGAGGATAAATGCAACTTGAACCTAGAAATACAAATCTTTCAACATCTGCAGCATGAGACGCATCCATAAGATTATTTTGAATTTGTAGGTTCTTACTTAAAAAATCAACTGGGAATTTGTTATTAGCACCAATTCCACCAACTATTGCTGCCGCATCAATAACTAATTCTGGTTTTGCAGCATTAATGAACTCAAATGTGGACTCACGATCCAATAAATCGACAACTTTTCGATTAATTCCGATGACGCTCTCGCCACGACGGTTCAACTCTCGCATTATTGCCGAACCAACCAAACCAGTTGAGCCTGCGACAACGATCGTCATAATAGAAGGGTAACAGTGGCGAATTTAATTAAATTCAGCCGCCACCAATTCTGCAATTTGAGCAGTGTTTAGCGCTGCCCTTTTCTGAGATTGTCACCACAAACAAATAGTTCAAGGGCATTTGGATTATCCAAGCTCTTTCGAACTCGCCCCACCCATGTCGGATCAGTTCCTACGACATCTGCTGGAGTTGGAAATTGATGATTTTCTGGGTCATCAACTAGTTTTACTCCGGCAGCGC
>RFMS01000109.1 GCA_009927575.1 Actinomycetota bacterium | reverse complement strand
TGGATTGACCAATGTCCGAATTCATCATTGACATGCCAAACAAATACTCGAAGAGGCACACCAATTTGTGGTGCTGCTAACCCAGCGCCAGGTGCATCAATCATGGTGTCGGTCAGATCTTTGACGAGAGTTCTTAACTCTTTATCGAATGTTTCAACTGGTTTCGCTTTTCTCTCAGCACAGGATCGCCAAAGAAGCGAATTGGTTGAATGGACATTGGGAAATTATACCGAGAAGACATCAGTTAATTGCGTCTTCGTTAAAGATCGAGCGGATCTACCTCAATATTGATCGGTTCCAGTTTCTTTGCACTTCTAATTCTTTGCATATCAGAGAGAGCTTTTTTGAGTTCATGTAACCTGTCAAACGGCGCTCTCACAATGAGTTGAGCGCTCTTCTCGGATATGGCCTCTTTATGAATTGAGAGCGACGAAAATTCAGAGGTGAGAGTGGCGTGAAGTTGAGCAATGACGCGTGGAGTTCCAGAAAGTCGAAGAATCGATACAAACGGAGGCAATCTCAACTCCTTTCTCTCCGAAAGTTCCTGATTGATCGAGAAGAAATAATTTCCTCGTATCAGACTCTGAACCTCTCGATGGCCATGTGGCAAATCTAGATAGATGTATCCGTTCTGTTGGAGTTGCGCCAGAGCGGTGCGCCAGTGAAGTCGCGCGAACTCTTCACTTCGCAGTAGCGGTCTATTAAGTAACATCTCACAATCTGTTAAAACTATCGCGCTGTACCCTTCTTCAACATATGGCTCAGCGCCCGGGGTTGAGATCACAATCGTGTTCTTGTGAATAATTTCTGGCGTATTGTCCTTGGTCGATATCGCAATTGCTATTTTTGGAAAGGCTTTACCAATCTCGTAAGCGATTCGATCGCTCCCCTTGCTCTGCTTTTTCAGTCGAGAGCTTTGACACCATGTACATTGGAACGTCTCTAAAGTTTTCGCGCATAAAGAGCACGCAAGTTTTTCAGCAGATCCCTGAGAACGCAGCAAGGTAATTCGCCCACCGCACTCGCATAAGGGACGGTTTTTGCATTGTTGGCAGAAGAGCGAGTTGTAATATCCTTTTGCAGCAACCTGAACTAATACAGAACCACGTTGTAGCCCGCTCTTTATCGTTTCGTGAAATGAATCTGGAGCGGTCCGCACAGTGATATCTCTTCGAAGATTGATTCTGTAATCGCAATTAATTTCCTGAGTTGAAATTCTTTGGGATAGCTCCAATGACGGCGCTGGACCAACGAAATGCGTCGGATAACTCGAGAATTGTGATCGAACGAGCGCTATGTCGCGAGCATGAAAATATGGATACTTTCGCTCGGCATAAGAAGAATCAACATCGTTGAGCATATACAGCGGACCAGAAACCGGTAACCACACGGCCATTCTTGTTCCGATATAGATGCCTGACGTGCCGGATATTGCAGCGAGATATGTAGCCAGATTGGAATTCTTAGAATTATGGGAACCGTACTCTTTGGTTTCAATTCTCGCCTCGCGAAAGAGCTTTCGTATTCGTTCAAGATCACGCTCATCGGGGACGATTACCAGTGCGGATCTCTCCTTTTTTAACGCTGAAACAAGGAGTTTGATGGGATCTGTACCAATATGTGTCACAAGTGCGATTCGTGGACCAGATCTAGTTTTACTTTTTTTCTCAGGTACTGCTTTATCGTTGTGCGCCAATGTACTGCTGGCTTCTTTAATCTTTTTTACTCGCGTTGGTTGAGGAATAGCGAATCGAAGGATTGCATTTCGCGAAGCCATGCATTGATCGGCAACGGTATTGATCATCTCCCACTGCCACTGATTCATAAATATGTCGGGGCTAATCAGATCTTTTACCGGTGATAGATGAGCATCCTTCGAATTCCGTAGCCTTTTCTCGATTGCTATTCCTGTGGTTGGTCGACCATTGAAATCCACAGAGAGAAAAACGCCAAACTGGATAGCGCTATCTAAGTTTTCCGGAATGGCATATGTGTAAAGTTGATCGAGATGGTGGATTGGCGTATCTACTAAAACGTCAACAACGTTCTGAGAAAGCTCTTGCTTTCGTTCAACTCGTTGGCTCTTTAAGCGCAGTGGCTTAACTTCAGCCACAGTCATAACAGGTTAGCCTTTGACGTTCTTCTGAAGTGCAGCTACGCGATCGCGTTTCTCCCATGAAAATTCTGGCAATTCACGACCAAAGTGACCGTAAGCAGCCGTCTTTGAATAGATTGGGCGAAGCAGATCTAAATCTCTAATGATGGCCGCTGGACGAAGATCGAACGTTGCAAGAACTGCCTTTTGAATCTGCTCTGTTGGAATCTTTTCAGTACCAAACGTCTCTATGAAGAGGCCAACTGGTTGTGCTTTTCCGATTGCATAGGCAACTTGAACTTCACAGCGATCGGCAAAACCTGCAGCAACGACGTTCTTAGCTACCCATCGCATGGCATAAGCAGCAGATCGATCTACTTTAGAAGGATCCTTTCCGCTAAATGCACCGCCACCATGTCGCGCCATGCCACCGTAGGTGTCAACGATAATTTTGCGACCAGTTAGACCAGCATCACCCATTGGTCCACCAATAACAAACCGACCCGTCGGATTGATCAAAATATTAAGATCTTTCGCAGGCAGATTAATTGAAGCAAGAACCGGCTCAATCACATGTTTCTTGATATCTGGAGCAAGAGTTTTAGTGAGATCAACATCTGGCGCATGCTGGGAGGAGATCACTACAGTTTCTAGGGCAACGGGTTTATCGCCGTTATATTCGATAGTTACTTGAGTTTTTCCGTCTGGTCGAAGATAGGCCAACGTGCCATTCTTTCGCATCGCTGTTAATTGCTCGGCTAATTTATGCGCCAACCATATTGGTAGCGGCATCAACTCAGGTGTGTCTTGAGTTGCATACCCAAACATCAAGCCTTGATCACCGGCGCCTTGCAGATCAAGCGGATCAACAGATTGCGAAACTCGCTCTTCGAATGCGTGATCAACACCAACTGCAATATCTTGCGATTGCTGTCCAATAGAAATGGAAACGCCACAAGAATTCCCATCAAAACCTTTTTCAGAAGAGTCATATCCGATATTAAGAACCGTCTCGCGGACCAGTCCCATAACATCTGCGTAACCATTTGTTGTCACTTCACCGGCAACATGTACCTGACCGGTTGTAATGAGTGTTTCAACAGCGACGCGAGATTTCTTATCCTGAGATAAAAGAGAATCTAAAACTGCATCGCTAATCTGATCTGCAATTTATCGGGATGACCTTCAGTCACAGATTCTGATGTAAAGAGGCGCTTAGACATTGGCATACCCTAACTCGTCTACAACCTTATCGAGCAAGATATTTGCGAGCGTGTCTTTGCTGCATCCAGTAATTAGCTCTTCTCCGTGGCTTGAAATGATGGTTCCCGCTGTGGTCTCACTACCGAATATCTCGTTACTCTTCACATTATTGACGTAGAGCAGATCTGCGCCTTTTGCTATTCGTTTTGCTCTGCCTAGTTCAACTGAATTCAGCGCGGTTTCAGCCGCAAATCCAACTAATACTTGATTGCTTCGTTTTACCTTACCCATCGCCGCCAAGATATCTACATTCTTGATAAGTGCGATGTTCTGCAATTGTTCTTTTTTTATCTTTTCATCGATTACATTCTCTGGTCGAGCATCTGCAACCGCTGCGCTCATAATCAACACATCATGCTTTGGAAACTGTGTTTTCACTTCAGCTTCCATCTCTGCGGCCGAGACCACATGAATCGTAGAAATACCTTCAATATCTGGTAATTGAGAGTTGGCAGAAATGAGCGTTACTTCTGCACCACGAGCTGCTGCTGCCCACGCAAGTGCATAGCCTTGTTTACCGCTGGAGAGATTTCCAATGAAACGAATTGGATCAATCGCTTCGCGAGTACCACCTGCAGTGACGAGAACTTTCTTCCCGATCAGATCTGCTCGATGAAGGGAAAGTTCTTCGATTGCGGAGATAATTCGAGATGTTTCGGGGAATCGACCTTGACCAGAATCGCGTCCAGTTAATCGACCTGTATCTGGATCCATCACAACATATCCACGTTCACGCAACGTTGCGACATTGGCAACGGTTGCTGGATTGCTCCACATCTGCGGATGCATAGCTGGCACAAAAAGAATTGGAGCGTGTGTTGCAAGGATGCAATTTGTCAGAAGATCATCTGCTCGCCCACTTGCTACTCGTGCAAGTAAATCCGCGGTTGCTGGCGCAATCACAACTAAATCTGCGCGTTCTCCTAATGCGATATGCGGAACGTCTGGAATGTTCTCCCACACTTCAGTATGGACAGGTCGTCCAGAGAGCGCTTCCCACGTCGCTTTACCTACGAAATTCAAACTGGCTGGAGTTGGGACAACGGTGACAAGAAAACCGTGGTCTTGCAAACGACGTACTACGTCGCACGCTTTATATGCCGCAATTCCGGCGCTAACTCCTAAGAGAACCTCGCGCCCACGGGGAAAGTGTGGCGTAGTCATTTAGTTTGCGGTGGGTTCGAGACTTTCAATGGTGAGCAGATTTTCATTGATCTCACGAAGCGCGATAGAAAGCGGCTTTTCGTGGATATGTGTCTCAACCAGTGGTCCTACGTATTCGAGTAAACCTTCGCCAAGTTGAGAGTAATACGCGTTGATCTGACGAGCACGCTTTGCTGCATAGAGGACCAAGCTGTATTTCGATCCTGCTTTATCCAATAATTGATCAATTGGTGGATTGGTGATGCCGTCAACGTGTGCCACGAGTTCTCCCTCAAATTGCTTGCAAACTTCTCGATTACCGAGCGGCTAAGGCTATCAGCCCTTGAACAACCTCGCCGACCTCATGATTAATCAAGATTTCATCGAACTCTTTGGCTGCCGCCATCTCTTCTTCGGCTAACGCTAATCGGGCAGCAATACGTTCTGGCGTATCTGTTCCCCGCCCCTCGATTCGAGCCTTGAGAACCTCCCATGATGGCGGCATCAAGAAAACAAGAAGTGCTGAGCTGTCATGTTCTCTAATCTGTCGAGCTCCCGATATTTCAATCTCGAGTAAAACGTTTCTTCCGGCATCACGCGCACTCTCTACTTCTTTTCGGGGCGTGCCATATTTGTTCCCGGCAAATTCAGCATGTTCCAACATCTCATTGTTATGAACAAGTTCAGTAAATTCCTCATCGGTGACAAAGTGGTAATGAACGCCATCAATCTCACCAATGCGAGGTTTGCGAGTTGTATAGGAAACAGAGAGAGTGAAATCATCGTGTTTGCGAAGCTCTTGAGAGATTGTGCTCTTCCCGACTCCGCCAGGCCCAGAGAGAACGATAAGTTTTCCGCGTGCCATTACTCTGATTCCATTCGAATCTGAAAACCTAAATGAGATAACAACTCCTTACGTTGGTTCACACCTAAACCTTGAATTCTTCGAGTTGCTGAGATGTTGCATCGTTCCATAATAGATTGGGCACGTACTGAACCGACTCCTGGTAGAGCTATCAACATCTGTTGCACGCGCATCTTTTTAATAGCAGGCTGATCACTAGACAGTATCTGTTGAATATTCATTGAACCGTTCTTAATTTCCTTTTTATATCAGCTCGAATCTTTCTTGCTTCAGCTGCCTTGGCGAGCGCGGCCTGACGATCAGCCAGTGAGATTTGTGGTGGCGCTCCCATAGTTGAATTAAACCTTCTCTCTACAGAACTTTGCGAATTGCTGACGCAGCTTCTCCAGGATCACTCGCTCCGGTAATTGGTCTACCAATAACGACATAGTTTGCACCGGCCGAGATTGCATCTTCTGGCGTTGTCACGCGTTGTTGATCACCGACCGCACTTCCCTTGGGGCGAACACCAGGAGTTATGAGCAGAGTTTCACCGGGAACTGACCTCCTAATATCCGCTACTTCAAGTGGCGAAGAAACAATCGCTCGAGCTCCGTTATTAACACTCGATTGAGCAAGACGCACTGCACTCTTCATCGGACCATCTTTCATACCAATTTCAACGAGATCGTTGGCGCTTAACGAAGTTAATACAGTGACCGCTGTAATCCGTGTATCTGGAAGAGCTTTGGCTGCACCCGCAATCATCATTGCGCCACCTGCTGCATGGACAGTTAAAAAATAGGGGTTGAGCTCTTTAATACTTTCAGCAGCGCCCGCAACAGTATTAGGAATATCGTGAAGTTTAAGATCAAGAAAAAGTTCGAACGAATATCGAGTTTGAAGATCTTTTACTCCTGAGACTCCATGAAGTAAGAAAAACTCCAAACCAATTTTATAGATATCAACACTCTCGCGAGTCTGTTCAATCCATCGAGCAGCTTGCTCTTTATCTTTTGTATCGAGAGCCAGAATTATTGGCGATAATGTTTTAGACACGATGGGCATATCCAATCGCATCTGAGAAACGAGTGAAACCGCGATCGGTGAGGAGCTGTGCCATTTCATCACGCACTTTGATGAGCGCTGTTGGATTTCCAAAAGTAGCGGTACCTATCGCGATCGCCGATGCGCCAGCAAAGATTAATTCGAGGGCATCTCTCCCATTGGCTACGCCGCCCATTCCGAGAATTGGAATTGATGGAAATTTTGCACGAACTTGATAGATCGCTCGTACTGCAACTGGTCTGATTGCTGGTCCTGAAAGCCCACCGGTCTTGCCACCCAATTTTGGTCGCATTGAATCAATATCTATCACCATGCCAAGGAGAGTATTGATGAGAGCAAGACCATCTGCGCCAGCATTAATCACTTCACCAGCAACTTCAGTAATGTCAGTGACATCTGGCGAAAGTTTGACGATGATCGGAAGTTCGCCACCGAGAGAACGACGCACCTGTTCTACTACGGCGCGCGCAGCGCTCGGATCGCAGGCAAATACTGCGCCACGATTTTCAACATTCGGACATGAAATATTCACTTCAACAGCTGATAAACCAGAGACTGACCGTAAACGACGGGCTAAAACTCCATACTCTTCAACTGATTCACCCGCGATGCTGACAACAACTCGCGATCCACGTTCCACTAGCCACGGAATATCGTTACTGAGAAAATCATCAATTCCAGGGCCTTGTAGTCCAATGGAATTAAGCATCCCAGATGGTGTTTCAGCCATACGTGGCGTTGGTCGTCCGCTTCTTGGTTTCACCATGATTGATTTCGTAACAATTGCTCCTATCTCAGTGAGATTGAAGAATTGAGATAGTTCTTTTCCAGAACTCGCACAGCCACTAGCGGTGAAAACAGGATTAGGGAACCTCGCGGTTCCTAATGATGCTGTGAAATCGAAATCAACCACGTGGTTCACCTAATGTCCCATGCGGAATACTGCCTCGAGAATCCCATATCACTGACGACCCATCTACAACTGGTCCATCAATGCAACTGCGCGACATTCGTAAGATGCCATCTTCGTCGCGCAATGGAATGACACACGTCATGCAGACGCCGATACCACAGGCCATCGACTCTTCAATTGATGCTTGGTGAAGAACATGATGTTGATCAGCAATCTTTTGAATAGCCGCCAACATTGCCATCGGTCCACACGAGTAAATAATGTCAACGCTATGTTCATCAATGATTTTCGGTAGTAGATCAGTCACTCGCCCGCGCAATCCGGTCGACCCATCTTCAGTGGTGACTGACATCGAATTAACAGTTCGTTTTCCCTCAAGCGGTGCGTAAATTTTTCCAGCTGTTGAAGCGCCAATCACCATATCTACTCTCGAACCTTGGCTCTTTAATAAATCAGCAAGTCCAAATAGTGGCGCTGAACCGTATCCGCCTCCTACTAATAAGGCGTTGACAGGTTCAGTAGGAATTCCAAAGTGCGTGCCGAGTGGTCCCACCATGTCGACTGTGGAGTGAACTGGAAGTGAGGTCAACCATTTACTTCCTTGACCGTGAGGCGCAACCACCAATTCAATTGTTCCGCCGTAATTGCCTCGGTCGTGTGCTCGATAAATAGCGAACGCTCTTCGTAAAACCATCGATGAATTGGGGCCACCAACGCTGATCGCAACGAAATTTCCAGGATATGCAAAAGTAGCCATATCCCCTACCGCAAAGACCATGTGGTGGTAAGCGCCAACTTTCTTATTACTAATAATCTCGGCATCTCGCTGTTGCGCTTTTTTATTTATGGATTTCATGGTCATGAGAGCCAACTCTGAAGTGAACGTACCGACAATGAATCTTCACGTAGCGCTTGAATTCCTGCAACGGCAGCTTTAAATCCTGGAATGGTAGTAATGCAGGCAATGGATCGTTGCACTGCTGCAGTTCTGATTAACCAGCCATCCTGTCGAGTACCTGAACCCATCGGTGTGTTAATCACTAGATTAACTAATCCTTGGTTGATGACATCTACTGCGGAGAGTTTGTTCGTGTCAGCCGAAGATCCTGATGATGCGTCGGACTCTGAATGTTTACGAACGACTACTGATGGAATTCCATTATCGGCTAAGAATGAATGCGTGCCAGATGTTGCATAAATCGTGAACCCAAGTTGAGACATTAATCGACAACTCTCAATTGCCGGCTTCTTATCGCGATCAGTTAATGAGATGAATACAGATCCAGAGGTTGGTAATGGACCGAAGGATGCAATTTGGCTCTTTGCATAGCTGCGCCAAAGGAGGAGGCAATTCCCATCACTTCACCTGTCGAACGCATCTCTGGTCCGAGCACAGAGTCAACGCCTTGGCCATCAATTCGTCTAAAACGATTCCACGGCAATACTGCTTCCTTTACTGAAATTCCAGATCGCTTACCGCCATCAGATTGCGGATTAATTTCTCACTTCGAAGGGTGGCGATGCTCTCTCCCACTGCGAT
>RFMS01000145.1 GCA_009927575.1 Actinomycetota bacterium | reverse complement strand
GGAGTGGCTGGTTGGTGGTAACCTTCGGCAACCTTTAACGAACCGTCCAGAGAGGCGGCGAAGGAGATCGATGACTCAGGTCATGAATTCTGGCGATATCGCCCGCGCGCTTAAGCGCATTGCTCACGAAATTATTGAACACAACAAAGGTATCTCCGACGTAGTTCTGCTTGGAATACCCACTCGTGGTGCTTACCTTTCACAGCGCATCGCGGAGATCATCTCTGATTTAGAGAAAAAAACAGTTCCATCTGGAACTCTTGATATCACGATGTATCGCGATGATTTACGGATGAGGCCAGCAAAAGCGCTTCTGCCAACAATCATTCCTGATGGTGGAATTGAAGGTCGAGATCTCGTTCTTGTCGATGATGTTTCTTCTCTGGACGTACGATTCGAGCAGCGCTCGATGCTGTCGGTGAATTAGGCAGGCCAAGAACGGTGCAACTTGCAGTATTGATAGACCGTGGACATCGTGAACTTCCAATACGTGCCGATTATGTTGGAAAGAATATTCCCACCTCACGTACCGAATCAGTGAAAGTTCATCTCTCGGAAATTGACGGTTCTGACGAAGTTCTCTTGGAAGGTGCCCGATGAATCGACATCTTCTCAGCATCAATGATCTCAGCCGTGAGGATGCAATTCTCATTCTCGATACGGCTTACGAACTATCAAATATTTCGAACGCTCCAATCAAAAAATTACCTACTTTGCGTGGAAGAACAGTTGTTAATCTCTTCTTCGAAGATTCCACACGTACTCGAATTTCTTTTGAAGCAGCAGCGAAGCGACTATCAGCGGATGTGATTAATTTTTCAGCGAAAGGCTCGAGCGTCAGCAAAGGTGAATCGCTTAAAGATACAGCGCTCACGTTGCAAGCAATGGGTGCAGATGCTGTCATCATTCGTCACAACGCATCAGGTGCACCTGCTCGATTAGCCGCTCAACAGTGGATGACTGGTTCAGTGATTAATGCTGGTGATGGCACCCATGAACATCCTACGCAAGCACTTCTTGATGCCTTTACGATCCGAAAACATTTGAAATCAGGCGCAGATCTTTCTGGAGTGAAAGTAGCGATTGTGGGGGATGTGCTCCACTCACGCGTTGCACGATCGAATGTTCTTCTCTTAACAAAACTTGGCGCAGAAGTTACCTTGGTTGCACCGCCAACACTTCTTCCAGTCGGAGTGGAGCAGTGGCCGGTAAAAATTGTTTTCGGTATCGATGATGTGCTTGGACATGTAGATGTCATCATGATGCTACGTATTCAACGGGAACGAATGACAGATCTCTTCTTCCCTTCAGAACGTGAATATTCGCGTCAATTTGGTCTTGATAGCGATCGTTTACGGCAAATACCCAAGACGTTGATCATGCATCCTGGCCCAATGAATCGTGGATTAGAGATTTCAGCTGAAAGCGCCGATAGCGTTAACTCTGTGATTGTGGAGCAAGTTACCAACGGTGTCCATATCCGTATGGCTGTTCTCTATCTCTTACTCGGTGGCGCTCAACGCGAACTATTAACGGCGGTGAATAGCTGATGGCAGATGCAAAGAAAGCTGGCTCACTCACCATTACCGGTGCAACCACATTTGATGATCGAAAAGTAAATGTCACGATTACTGATGGAAAAATTTCGCATATTGGCAATGAGATCCATGGCGAAGAAATTTCTGGAAAAGGTAAGTGGCTCATTCCCGGCCTTGTTGATTTACATACCCACCTTCGCGAACCAGGTAAAGAAGATGCAGAAACTGTCGAGAGTGGTTCGCGAGCAGCGATCAAAGGTGGATATACGGCAATTTCAGCTATGCCAAATACCAATCCAGTTGCCGATACTGCCGGCGTTGTTGAACAAGTATTTCGCCTCGGCCAAGAGACCGGGCTATGTGATGTCTTTCCAATCGGCGCAGTAACACTGGTCAGGGTGGTCGACAATTAGCAGAGATTTTGGCGATGGCCAATTCCGCTGCGCAGGTACGAATCTTTAGTGATGACGGACATTGCGTATCTGATTCTCTCGTCATGAGGCGAGCGCTCGAATATGTAAAAATGTTTAACGGTGTCATCGCTCAGCACGCACAAGATCCGCAATTAACTGTTGAAGCTCAGATGAATGAAAGTCTTGTTTCATCGAAATTAGGATTAAAGGGTTGGCCAGCGATTGCCGAGGAAGGAATCATTGCTCGGACGTTCTCTTGGCAGATCACGTTCAATCCCGACTTCATGTCTGCCATGTAACCACAGCAGGTGGTGTCGAAATTATTCGATGGGCGAAAGCACGCGGTATTAACGTCACCGCAGAAGTGACACCACATCATCTTCTGTTGACGGAAGATTGCGCTGAAACATATGACCCGGTGTATAAAGTTAATCCACCACTTCGAAGTGAGCGTGATGTCATGGCGCTACGAGAAGGGTTAGCAGATGGCACCATCGACATCATTGCGACTGATCACGCGCCACATTCGTCAGAAAATAAGGAATGCGAATGGCAAGCAGCAGCCTTCGGCATGCTTGGTTTAGAGACAGCGTTTTCGATTGGTTATCAGACAATGGTCCAGAGTGGTCTCATCTCATTTGCAACCTTGATTGATCGTATGTCAATCGCTCCGGCACGAATTGCTGGGTATACCAACCATGGTGGAACGATTCACATAGGAGAGAGCGCAAATCTTGCACTCGTTGATCGTGATAGTAGTTGGCAGGTTGATCGAGAAACTGTTCAATCAAAATCTCGCAACACGCCATTTCACGGTAGAGAGTTACCGGCAACTATCGACGTTCTTTTCTTTAATGGCCACGCACATCACGTGAAGGCGCTCTAACGTGAGCGCTTATTTGGTCTTAGACGATGGCAGAATCTTTGAAGGTCAATCATGGGCAGCTACTGGCGAAACGTACGGCGAAGCTGTTTTTACAACTGGCATGACTGGCTATCAAGAAACGTTGACTGATCCTTCGTATCACAAGCAAGTGGTGATTATGACTGCGCCACATATCGGTAATACCGGAATGAATCGAGAAGATGAAGAGTCGTCAAAAATTTGGGTATCGGGATTTGTGGTGCGCGACCCATCGCCGATTACATCGAATTGGCGCGCACAAAGTTCGCTCGAAGAAGATCTGATTAAAGAAGGAATTGTTGGCATCAGCGGTATTGATACGCGTGCACTCACTCGTCATCTCCGAGATCGTGGCGCAATGAGAGTGGGAATATTTTCTGGGCTTAATCTCACTCGAGAAGAGATGGTTATTAAAGTTCGTCAATCACCATCAATGAGTGGTGCATTTTTGGCTGATGATGTTTCAACAACAGCGCCATATGTCATCGCACCACCTGCTGGTGTTAAGAAGGAATTTGTTGTTGCGGCACTTGATCTAGGTATCAAAGCAGCCACCCCTCGAAATATGGCGTTACGCGGTATGGAAGTTCATGTTCTGCCACTTCGGACCACGTATGCGCAGATTCAAGCGCTCAAGCCTGATGGCTTATTCCTCTCTAACGGTCCTGGAGATCCAGCAACAATGGATAGCGTCGTGGACGTTGTTCGTAGCGCGCTTAATGATCGCCTACCGGTTTTTGGAATATGTTTTGGACAACAAATTCTTGGACGCGCATTGGGTTTTGATACATATAAATTGCGGTTCGGTCATCGCGGTATTAATCAACCAGTTCTCAATACGCGAACGCAACGAGTGGAAATCACTGCCCATAACCATGGTTTCGCTGTGGAAGCGCCAACAAATGGAGAGTTCACAACTGTGTTTGGTAAAGGATTTGTTTCACATGTATGTCTTAACGATGGTGTCGTTGAAGGCTTGCAGTTACTCGAACGTCCAGCTTTCAGCGTGCAATATCACCCGGAAGCTGCTGCTGGTCCACACGATGCTAATTACCTTTTTGATCAATTCGCAGAGATGATGCGAGGTGCACGTGCCTAGAGATCATTCAATAAAGAGCGTTCTTGTCATTGGTAGCGGTCCGATTGTGATCGGGCAAGCGTGCGAATTTGATTACTCTGGAACACAAGCCTGTCGAGTATTAAAAGCTGAAGGAATCCGCGTGATTCTGGTGAATTCAAATCCTGCAACAATCATGACTGATCCAGAGTTTGCCGATGCTACATATATCGAACCAATAACCTCACATTTCTTAGAAGAGATTATTAAAAAGGAACGACCAGATGCAATCTTGGCTACTTTAGGTGGCCAGACCGCACTCAATGCAGCGATTGGTTTGTATGAGAATGGCATTTTGGAAAAATATAAGACCCGGCTTATTGGCGCTGATGTTGATGCGATTAAACGTGGCGAAAACCGAGAGCTATTCCGGGCAATTGTTGAGAAAGTTGGTGGTGAATCAGCTCGTTCAGTAATTTGTCACAGCATGGCTGAATGTTTTGCCGCCGTGGATACCCTGAATTATCCAGTTGTTGTCAGACCATCCTTCACTATGGGCGGCTTAGGCTCAGGTATCGCATTTAACGCTTCCGATCTCGAACTAATTGCTGGCGCGGGTTTACGTCATAGTCCAACAACTGAAGTGCTTCTCGAAGAATCAATCCTTGGCTGGAAAGAGTTTGAGCTCGAAGTGATGCGTGACCACAACGATAACGTGGTAATTGTCTGCAGTATCGAAAATATTGATCCGATGGGCGTTCACACCGGTGACTCAATAACAGTGGCCCAGCTCTCACGCTTACCGATGTTGAATTCCAAAAACTTCGTAATTTAGCGATTGAAATTATCCGCGAAGTGGGCGTCGCAACTGGTGGGTGCAATATCCAATTTGCCATCAATCCTGATAATGGCCGAATTGTTGTGATTGAAATGAATCCACGAGTTTCTCGTTCAAGCGCACTTGCCTCTAAAGCAACTGGTTTCCCTATTGCAAAAATCGCGACGAAATTAGCTGTTGGTTACTCCTTAGATGAAATCAAAAACGACATTACAAAGATGACACCAGCTTCCTTCGAACCAACACTCGATTACATCGTTGTGAAAGTTCCTCGGTTTGCTTTCGAAAAATTCCCTGAGGCAGATCCACGCTTGACAACAACAATGAAAAGCGTTGGCGAAGCGATGGCGCTCGGCCGTTCCTTCCCAGAAGCGCTTCAGAAAGCGCTACGGTCGTTAGAGAAAAAGGGCAGTACGTTTACCTGGCCACATGAACCAGGAAACATTGATGAGCTACTGATTCAGATGAAGATTCCAACCGAAGCGCGGCTTGGCCAAGTGCAACGTGCTCTTATTTTGGTGCAGATATTGAAAGTGTTTACTCCGCAACAAAAATTGATCGCTGGTTCCTCCATCAGATCGCCGGAATCAATGCCATGGCAAAGGCGATCAGAGAAGCGACGGAGTTAGATAAGAGCCTGCTCTATCAAGCAAAACGGAACGGATTCTCTGATCAACAAATTGCAGGGCTACGGGGCGTTACCGAGCTCGATATTCGTAAATTACGAGAACGGTTCGAACTTCATCCGGTGTATAAAACTGTCGATACCTGCGCTGCTGAATTTGAGGCATTTACTCCTACCACTACTCAACGTATGAAGAAGAAAGTGAAATCGCACCTCGCACGAAACCGGCAGTAATAATTTTAGGAAGTGGCCCAAACCGAATCGGGCAAGGAATTGAATTCGATTATTCCTGCGTTCATGCTTCTTTTACTCTCTCAGCTGCAGGATTTGAAACAATCATGGTGAATTGCAACCCTGAGACAGTTTCTACTGATTACGACACTTCTGATCGTCTCTATTTTGAACCGCTGACGTTGGAAGATGTTTTAGAGATTATTCGTGCCGAAAAAGCGGCCGGTCCCGTCCTTGGAGTTATTGCCCAACTTGGTGGTCAAACTCCGCTTGGACTGGCGCAAGGACTTAAGGACGCTGGTGTAACAATTCTTGGAACAAGTCCCGAAGCAATTAATTTGGCGGAAGATCGCGGTGAATTCGGTCGAGTACTTAAAGAAAATGGTTACGTGCTCCTGAGTGGGGAGTGGCGAGTTCTTATGATCAAGCGCAGGAAGCGGCACAGAGAATTGGTTATCCCGTACTCGTACGACCATCTTTCGTACTCGGTGGTCGCGGCATGGAGATTGTGTATGACGATCACGCTCTTCGCAGTTATATCGAACGCTCAACTGAAATAACGCCAGATAAACCAGCACTTATCGATCGCTTCCTTGATGACGCAGTTGAAGTTGACGTGGATGCCCTCTTTGATGGCGAAGAACTTTATTTAGCTGGCGTTATGGAACATATTGAGGAAGCTGGAATTCATAGCGGAGATTCCGCATGCGTTCTGCCGTCAATTTCATTAAGTGCGGAGATGTTAGGCGAGATTCGAAACGCAACAGAGAAGATTGCACGAGGCGTTGGTGTGCGTGGTCTTATTAATATTCAATTCGCGGTCGCC
>RFMS01000038.1 GCA_009927575.1 Actinomycetota bacterium | reverse complement strand
CAATTTGAATCTATTAATGGCTTTGCGATTCTCGCTGCCCATGTTGCGAAAAATACGAGCGCAG
Organism: Actinomycetota bacterium; assembly: GCA_009927575.1. GTDB lineage: Bacteria > Actinomycetota > Actinomycetes > Nanopelagicales > Nanopelagicaceae > UBA7398. The sequence continues at coordinate 2,343 of RFMS01000038.1, read as the reverse complement.
ATGATCTGCGCACTATGGCGTTAGAGTTAAAAGAAAAGGATTCACCTGCGATTGCGGTTCTTGCTTCTGACAATGATGGTCGCATCGTTCTCGTCGCTGCATGTAACGAGAAGGCGCGAGCACGCGGGGCAAAAGCTGGCCAACTTGTTAAAGCAATGTCAGCGATTCTTGGTGGCGGTGGTGGCGGAAAAGATGATTTCGCACAAGGTGGCGGTACAAATCTGACTGCAGTTGCCAGCGCATTTGATGAGAGTAAGAAACTTCTCTCGACGCTTGCATAATTCATATTGAAACAAGACTCTTATAGAAAATTGAGGTGTACGTGGAACGCGGCAAGCGAATCGCTTTCGATTATGGCGAGAAACGAATCGGAGTAGCTCTTGCCGACGCGGATGGTTTAGTTGCAGTTCCATTAACAACGTTGCAGAACGATCAAAGCCTTACCGAACAACTCTTTGAACTCTTTGCCGACTATGCACCGGTCATCATCTACATAGGGTCTCCCAAGAATTTATCTGGCGCAGGGAGCGTGAGTGAGGATAAAGCTCGAGCATTCGGAAAGTTCATCGCTGATGAATTTGAAATTCCAGTTCACATGATTGATGAACGGCTCTCAACGGTGTCAGCGTCGTCCCAATTGAAATCCGCGGGCAAATCACCTTCACGAAGCCGCGACATCATTGACCAAATAGCGGCAACCAATATTTTAGAGAGCGCTCTGCAATACGAAAAGAAGCGCGGTGCATATGCTGGCCAGCCGCTGAATTCAAATTCGTAACATGCGTCGGCTCGTAAAGAAAAACTCGCCAGTTCTCGTGGCACTTATCGCGGTTTTCGCGATCACCCTTGTTTTGCGACACTTTCATTCAGGACCAAGCGCTGCGCCTGATTTCCCGCAAGGCGCAAGCGGGGCACCTGTTATTGTCACAATCGGTAATGGTGAATCAGGATCTGAGATAGCGCAGAATTTATTTTCACTTAAAGTGGTGAAATCTGCAGATGCATTTTTTCGAGTAGCCGTTGCTGACCCACGTAGTTCACGAATTGCGCCCGGGGACCATCTCCTTGATACATCGATACCTGCGAAAGAAGCGCTTGAACAACTGCTCGACAAAGATCGGATTCAAGGGCTCATCGAGATTCCCGATGGCGCTCGTTTAGCTGAAGTCATCACTTCTATGGTTAGCGTTGGCTATTCGAAAACGGATATAGCGAAAGCAATGAAGTCTTTAGCGCTTCCGTTAAATGTTAAGTCAGGCAATCCAGAAGGATTTCTCTATCCAGCTCATTACTCTTTTGCTCGCGGAACTAGTGCGGAACAAGTATTTGAAAAAATGGTCAATACCTTTATCGACCAAACAACATCACTTGATTTCTCTCAGAGCGTAGAAGGATTTACGGGATATCAATTACTTATCATCGCTTCTCTTATTCAAGCTGAAGCCGATCCAAAAGATTATGGAAAAGTTTCTCGAACCATTTACAACCGGCTGCGTATCAATATGCCATTGCAATTAGATACAACGGTCCAATATTTACTCAAACGGAGAGGTGAAATCACACTCGCTCTCAAGGACACGAAAATTAAGAGCGCCTACAACACCTATCAACACTACGGGCTTCCACCAGGGCCAATCGGTTCTCCGACCATCGCAGCGATGAAAGCAGCGTTGACACCGGAAGCGGGGGATTGGCTCTACTTCATTACCGTCGCGCCCGGAGATACTCGATTCACTAAATCTCATGATGAATTTCTTGTATGGAAACGGGAATACCAAAAGAATGTGAAGGCCGGTTTGTTTAAGGTTAAGCCATGATTCGCGCGGCAGTCCTTGGTTCGCCTATCTCTCACTCGCTATCGCCGGTTATTCATAATCGCGCATATGCTGAACTAGGCATCACCGGAAAATTTGAAGCGATCGAAGTCAAATCTGGAGACTTAGCAACATTTCTCGCGTCAGCAAAGAGTGATGCGAGCTGGCGTGGTTTCTCTCTGACTATGCCTCTGAAAGAGGAAATCATTTCCTTGGCAGATCAGGTAGATCCAATTGCGCAACGAATCGGATCAGCGAATTTTGCGCTCTATTCAGGTGATGATTCACATCATTTATCGGTACGTTCAACTGATACCTATGGCTTCGAGTGGGTTTATGAAAAATGCAAAACATTGGGTAAGGAATTTACGAGCGACACAAAGGTTTGCGTGATTGGAGCCGGCGCTACCGCACGTGCGGCGCTGTATGCCCTTGATGGAAGAGTCGCACACGTCGACGTCATTTCGCGATCTGCTCATCGTTCGCCAGCTCTCGAACGTTGCCTGACGAAAACTTCGTTAACAATAAG
>RFMS01000039.1 GCA_009927575.1 Actinomycetota bacterium | reverse complement strand
CTACCTCAAATTCACGAGATGACCGAGAGAAGTTTTGATCATAAAGAGATGTTCGCAATTCTCCGCAAGGAAGTTGAAGGTCACGTCAACCCATAATCCACAGATTCATTTTTGATATTGAAATTGAAAGTGGTTCATCTAGCCTTCTTAGATGGACGTTGTGATCTGGGGCCTTTTTTACCTAGTAAATGGCGTGATCGTCATTCATGATTGCCGTACGCATAAGATAAAGAATAAACAACTTGTCGTTCTCGTCTGTGTGGAGCTCATATATTTAGCCACGAGATCAGAATTGTTCGTCATAAAGGAATTTCTGATCTATGGTCTGGCGATTGTAGTTATCTATATACTTCTCAACACTCTCTCTCAACGAATGTTCCGCATAAAAGCGGTCGGAATGGGAGATATCAAGTACACAATTTCTCTGTCTCTCGTAGTAGTAGGTCAACAGCAATCCGCGTTGACGGATGCGGTGAGATTTATCTTCCTTTCGTGGATTATTGGTGGTGTTATCGCTTTACTATCGAAAGTTCATAGATGGTTACCCACCGAAAAAATGGCTCGAATTCCGTTTGCACCGGCGATATTTCTTGCCTCAGAAATCATGCGAAATTGGCCGCGAAGTAATGTCTTAGTCTGAGAGAATAGGGCCATGGAGTTTCGATGCGTTGGTTAACCGCGGGGGAATCACACGGTCCTGCTTTAGTTGGAATTCTTGAAGGTATGCCAGCATCTGTTCACATTACGACTGCTGATATTGATCATGAATTAAAGCGACGACGATTAGGTGTTGGTCGCGGGGCACGACAAAATTTTGAAGCAGATAAAGTCACAATCATCGGTGGTATTCGCCATGGACTTACTCAAGGTGGGCCGATTGCTATTGAGATAGCTAATTCTGAATGGCCAAAGTGGGAAAAAGTTATGTCAGCAGACCCAATTCCACTCGATGAACTTTCTGGATTAGCTCGAAATGCGCCACTCACTCGACCGCGACCAGGACATGCAGATCTTGTTGGAATGCAGAAATATGGTTTTGATGATGCGCGACCGATTTTGGAGAGAGCGAGTGCTCGAGAAACTGCAGCGCGCGTAGCGCTAGGGGCGGTAGCAAAGAGATTTCTTCATGAGGTATTAGGTGCAGAGATTCTTAGCCATGTTGTATCTATCGGTTCAGTAGCCGGAGGCCCGCAATCAACTTTTCCAAAAGCAAGTGATCGCGACGCAATTGATTCAGATCCAGTTCGATGTGCTGACCCAGCACTGAGTCAGAAGATGGTTGCAGAGATTGAATCTGCACACTCTTCCGGCGACACTTTAGGTGGCGTTGTCGAAGTACTCGTTTATAACTTACCTCCTGGTTTAGGTTCGCATACCCATTGGGATCGAAGGCTAGATGCGCGATTGGCAGGTGCTCTTATGGGCATTCAAGCCATTAAAGGCGTTGAGTTGGGTGATGGTTTCTTAACTGCAACGCGTCGAGGTTCAGTTGCGCATGATGAGATTGAACGTGACGCATCCGGAGTAATCCGTCGCAGAACTGATCGAGCTGGTGGCACAGAAGGCGGAATGAGTACGGGAGAACTTCTTCGTGTTCGAGCTGCGATGAAACCAATTTCTACTGTTCCAAAAGCGCTCGACACCATTGACACATCTAATGG
>RFMS01000069.1 GCA_009927575.1 Actinomycetota bacterium | reverse complement strand
AGCTGGTATTCACTCGGTTGTGGATTAGCTAGGTCGCCTAATTACCTCACGCCATACCGTGCGCCATGGCCACATCTCGCTCTTTCCCATCGATCAATAACTCATCAAGCCATCTCCCTCTATCCAATAGCTCACCAATAAGTTGGACTTCCGTTGCGCGAAACCTTCGAGCAGTTCGTAAACAGCGCGGTTGGACGTTACAAGAAGTCGAACGGAGATCTCGGGGTCGCTGGAAAGCTGTAGTTGTTGGTTCCTATGAACGAACTGATCGAGCGTTATCAATTGAAAAGGCGATCGAGTTAGCGAACTTTTATAACGTGCCCTTTGCCATTTGTTGGGTGTATCGACTGCTAAAGCACTTAGTAATGAAAATGAGTATGGATTGGAAGTAAGTCACATTGTTATCGATTTAAGGAAAATTTCGACTAACGAAAACTCGCAGGTTTTGACCCTCTTTACCGCGTGGATTACGACTAACCGACAAGATTGGAATGGTGAAGTGCTCTCCATTCGACGATCAGATCTGGCGACGCTTGCTCTGATGCTTAATCTTCATTGCTTGAAGCCGAGCGTTATCTAAGAAACTACGTTGTTAAAAGTACTAACTAATCACTATTCGATCGAAATATCTTCCCGGTTTGTGACAATTGTTGAGAGCACTCCATTGATATACGAGACGGAATCATCAGTAGAAGAACTTTTGCTAGTTCGAGAGCTTCGTTAATCGCTACTTTCTCAGGAATATCCTTGTTCCAGAGCAGTTCGTAGATCGCTATTCGTAGAATATTTCGATCTACTGCTGGCATGCGATCCATATCCCAGCCTTGAGCGTGCAGGATAATCAATTCATCTATTTTTCTTCGATGTGTAGCAATACCTTCAAGTAATTGCGCCGTGTATTCGCGAATGTATGTTTCTTCGTCGGATAGTCGAGTGCTCAAAAGATCGGATGCAGAGCGACCTCTAATATCTGCTTCGTATAAAAGATCGAGCGCAGCTTTACGAGATTTTGAGCGTGTACTCACGCGCGACCAAGATAAGTCCCTGAGCGGGTATCTACCAAAATCACTTCATCTTGTTTGATGAAAAGTGGCACTTGAATATTGATGCCAGTCTCTAGCGTTGCTGGTTTAGAACCAGCCGAAGAGCGATCGCCTTGGATGCCGGGTTCGGTATACGTAATCTTTAATGGAACTGACGCTGGTAATTCGATATAGAGCGGATTTCCTTCGTGGATTGCAACCACAGCATCGGTGTTCTCTAACATGTAATTGGCGGCCTCACCAACAGTTTGACCAGGGATTGTGATTTGGTCATACGTTGTGCTGTCCATGAATACAAAATCTTCACCGTCTTTGTAGAGAAATTGCATATCTCGCTTCTCTAATATTGCGATCTCAACTTTCACGCCGGCGTTAAAAGTTTTTTCAACTACTTTTCCGGTAAGTACCTGACGCATCTTTGTGCGAACGAACGCTGGGCCTTTGCCAGGCTTAACATGTTGGAATTCAACAACGGTCCAGAGTTGACCATCGAGATCTAACGTCATGCCGTTCTTCAAATCATTCGTTGTTGCCATGGTCCTACCTTGTCCGTGAGTGAGTACGTATTCTGTCGATCACTTATTAGGTGATCAAAAAGTGCGCGGTCGAAAGGCGAAGTTTACCTGACCAACTTTGCCATGGCATCCAAGGCCAATCTGTAGGAATCAGCGCCAAATCCTGCGATTGTCCCCTTCGCCACTCCAGAAATTACCGACGTATGTCGAAATTCCTCGCGTGATAATGGGTTTGATAAATGTACTTCAATTAAAGGGGTTTCAAGGGCTGCTGCTGCATCACGTATTGCGTATGAGTAGTGAGTGAAAGCCGCCGGGTTAATAATGACTGGCAACTTCTCATCAGCTGCTCGATGAAGCAATTGAATTATTTCGGTCTCACTATCGGACTGCAGAATCTCAGAATCGAAGCCAGAATCTTTAGCCCATTCAGTGATTTTTGCAGTCAATTCTGGATACGTAAGAGTTCCGTATATCGCAGGTTCGCGCTGACCTAACCGAGAAAGGTTTGGACCATTGATTACGAGAATCTTCATGACGAAATTCTCTCATAGGCTTTTGTTAAATGACGAAGCGGGACGTTCTCTGCTCTACTGGTCCGACCAAGCCCCTTTAACGTGACAAACCGCAGCTTTCCTTTTTGTACTTTCTTATCACCCGACATCAATTTGAGAAGTGAATCAAACTCCGTTGTCCGATATGTAATAGGAAGATCCAATGACGTCAAAATATCCCGGTGTTGATCGATAATCTTTGGCTTGAGGCCAGAAACTAAACCGCTCAACTCTGCGGCAAAAACCATTCCTATGGAAACTGCTTCCCCATGTCGGAGCGCGTATTTTTCGTTTTTCTCGATCGCATGACCGAGCGTATGTCCATAATTGAGAACTTCTCGACCATAGCTTTCCTTGAAATCTGCAGATACTACTTTCGCTTTGACTGAGACTGCTTTATGAATGAGCGCGGCCGTAACATGAAGGCTCTTCTCTAGATCACTCAATATTGAAGGATCAACGATAAAACCACACTTAACTACTTCTGCTAAGCCAGCGTTGATATCTCGAGTCGAAAGTGTTTCCAAAAATCGCACGTCGACGATTACGCCAGAGGGAGAGTAAAAAGAACCCACAAGATTCTTACCGTGTCGAGTATTAATACCCGTCTTCCCACCGATTGCCGCATCAACCATACCTGCGACCGTTGTTGGAATGGCTTTCCACTCAACCCCACGCAACCAAGTAGCCGCTGCAAAACCTGCTAAATCTGTGGTTGCGCCCCCACCTAATCCGACGATAAGACCATCGCGACCTAATTTCACTTCGCCACATACATCATGCACTCGTTGTAGTGTTTCTAAACTTTTTTGATTTTCCCCGTCTGGTAATGACACTACAGATACATTCTTAAATTTTGTTGCTACATCAACAAGGTCCAGAGATTTCACTAGCTTTTTCCGGAGCAAGCACCAGTGTATTTCTATTACGAACGGCACCTTTTAAAGCGCTCTGCCAAGACTTTACGAACGTCACGTCATAGGTGCGTTCGGCTCTCACCTTTATAACCTCTGAAAAACGCGCCATTATCCGACCCTCTGCTCGATAGCTTCAATGATTTCGTCCGCAACTTGATCTGGTTTTTTATTATCGGTACTCACGGTAATAGTTGCTAAAGATTCATAAATCGGTCGACGTTTCTCCATTAGTTGCAACCATTGTTGGCGAGGATTGATCGCAAGCAATGGTCGATCTTTATTGAAACCAACGCGTGGCGCAGCATTGGATATGGAGACATCAAGAAAGACCACTTCTTTTGCCGTTGTAATTCGTTTTTGAGAGGACTCGTTAAGAACAGATCCTCCCCTAGAGAACTATTCCGGCTTCACTACCCATTACC
>RFMS01000057.1 GCA_009927575.1 Actinomycetota bacterium | reverse complement strand
AGCAGTATCAACGTAATCAGCGTTAATTACTTCAACGTCGGAGACGATGTTGTGTTCGCCAGCGAAATTGATCATCTCTTGTAGCTCTGGCATGCCACCGATCATTGAACCTGCGATCGATTTGCGACCATCAAGAAGTGCGCCAGCGCTGACCGCATAAGGTCCAGACGGCAGACCGATAACAACGAGAGTGCCATCGATTTTTAGCGTTGAAAGATATGCGTTGAGATTCACCATCGCTGACACAGTGTTGAGAATGAGATCAAATCTGCGTCGGAGTGGTTTCAAATCATCGTCCGATTTAATGACGAGAAATTCTTTAGCGCCGAAGCGAAGTGCATCGTTTCGCTTACTTTCAGAGTGCGAGAGGACAGTGACATCTGCGCCCATTGCGGCGGCGAATTTCACTCCCATATGACCAAGTCCACCAAGGCCCATCACAGCAACTTTCTTACCTGGTCCAACTTTCCAATGTTTGATTGGTGAATAGAGAGTGATTCCTGCACAAGAAGTGGTGCAACCCCTGCCATATCAAGATGGCTTGGAATATGAACTGCATACTCTTCATTAATCACAAATGCGTTGGAGTAACCGCCCATTGCAAGCGTTGTTTTATCGCGTTCATAACCGTTATATGTTGGAGTCATTCCTTCATCGCAATATTGCTGGTGGCCACGTTTGCATGGTTCGCACTTTTTGCAGGAATCAATAAAGACGCCAACGCCAATGCGATCTCCTACTTTAAATTTAGTGACGCCACTGCCAACGCTAGAAACTATTCCGACAATTTCATGGCCTGGGACCATTGGAAATAACGCAGGACCCCACTCTTCACGAACTTGATGAATATCAGAGTGACAGATACCAGCATGAGTGATGGTGAAGGCAACATCGTGTGTGCCAGGTTCACGGCGATCGAATTCATACGGAGTTAATTTCGCTCCTGCAGTTAACGCAGCTAGACCTTTGACCTTCATACAGTAAGTCCTCTCTTAGTAAGCAACGGTTGGATCGACGCATCTCTGCCTCGGAAATTTCGATACATCTGGAGTGAATCAATCGAACCACCGCGACTTAAAAGTTCGCGTCGGAAGTGATC
>RFMS01000021.1 GCA_009927575.1 Actinomycetota bacterium | reverse complement strand
CCACGAGTTCGAGCAGAAATCTTGCGTAAAGCTTTTGAGTTGATGATCGCTGAAAGTGAGAATATTGCAAAGTTAATATCCATGGAAAATGGCAAAGTTCTCTCTGATGCCAAAGGAGAAGTTGCTTACGCAGCTGAATTTTTTAGATGGTTTTCAGAAGAAGCAGTGCGAATTGCGGGAGATTTTAGGCACGCACCAAGTGGCGATAAAAGAATTCTAGTAACACATCAACCTATTGGTGTTTCATTACTAATAACGCCTTGGAATTTTCCTGCAGGTATGGCCACTCGAAAAATTGGTCCAGCTTTAGCTGCCGGCTGTACTGTAATTTTGAAACCAGCAATTGAAACTCCCCTGACAGCACTTGCCATTGTTGACATTTTAGAGCGAGCAGGAGTTCCTAAAGGAGTTGTGAACGTAGTTATGCCAACTCCAGCAGGGCCAGCGGTTAGCAAGATGTTGCATGATTCACGAGTTGTTAATCTTTCATTCACAGGATCAACAGAAGTGGGTCGAGTACTTCTTAAAGAGGCTTCAGATCGAGTCATTCGATGTTCGATGGAACTTGGAGGAAATGCCCCATTTATTGTTCTTGAAGATGCAGATATAGACGAGGCGGTAAAAGGCTTGATGCTGGCAAAAATGAGAAATGGCGGCGCAGCCTGTACTGCAGCAAATCGTATTTACGTGTCAAGAAAAATATCTCAGAAATTTACAGAAAGTTTTAGTCAAGCAATGGGCGCTTTAAAGATGGCACCTGGATTGTCCGAAGGCGCAATTAGGCGCGAGCGTTTCTGTAAAAGAACGTAACAAAATAGCAGAATTGGTTGATGCCGCAGTGAAGTCTGGCGGAAAAATCGAAGTAGGTGGAAAAACCCCGGACGGAATCGGTGCTTCTATCCTGCAACTGTCTTAACCGTTCAAAATCAAATGATATTTTGAAGCACGAGATATTTGGCCCAGTTGCACCAATTGTTGAATTTGATACAGATGATGAAGCAATTGACTTAGCAAATGAAAGTGAATTCGGCCTAATTAGTTACGTTTATTCGAAAGATTTGAAACGAGCAATTCAAGTGTCCGAAGCGCTTCAATCGGGAATGGTCGCAATAAATAGAGGATTAATTTCAGATCCTGCTGCGCCGTTTGGCGGAGTAAAACAAAGCGGACTCGGCCGAGAGGGTGGGTTCGATGGAATTCATGAATTTCTGGAAACTAAATACATTGGAGTAGAGATTTAAATGTCAATGCAAATATTAGTTACAGGTGGTGCTGGGTTTCTTGGTTCTCACCTATGTGAAGCACTGTTAAACATGGGCCACAAAGTTGTCTGTGTAGATAATTTCTATACTGGAGATGCGGATAACGTTGCTCATTTGAAAACAAATCCACATTTCGAGTTAATGCGTCACGACGTAACTTTTCCACTCTACGTTGAAGTTGATGGGATTTTTAATCT
>RFMS01000157.1 GCA_009927575.1 Actinomycetota bacterium | reverse complement strand
GGAGTTCGTGAAGCTGGTGCCGCTTTTGCGCTCCCCACATATTTATTTGTTGGATCGATGTTCGTCGTATTCGTTATGGGAATTTACAGAACTTTTAACGGCACACTTCCTCAATATGACACTGGTGCGCCAGGCGCAGTTCCACTCGGAACATCTCAATCTTTAATCTCTTTCGCCGCAATCTTTATACTTCTTCGAGCATTCGCAAATGGTGGCGCATCACTCACGGGACTTGAAGCGATATCCGATGGTGTAACACTCTTTCGATCGCCAGAGGGAAAGAACGCGCGAAGAACATTGGTTGTTATGAGCGTTCTCTTGGGGTCTCTCGTTTTTGGGATTTCATGGTTTGCTCATAAAACCCTCGCGATTCCATATGAAAACGGAACACCTACCGTTATTTCGCAAGTAGCTAAAGCGTCACTTGGACAAGGTAGTTTTGGTTCTTTTTTCTTCTTCATTGTGCAGGCCACAACGATGCTAATTCTCTTCACGGGTGCAAATACCGCATACAGTGGTTTTCCCTATTTAGTTAACTTTGTTGCTAACGATGGCTATTTACCAAGGCAACTTACAAAACGAGGCATCGTCTCGCTTTTTCAAACGGCATTTTGCTCTTAGCTGTTGCAGCAACACTTCTTGTCTTGCAACCCGAGCTTCGGTCGAACATCTAGTGGCCTTCTATGCGCTCGGAGTCTTTACTGGATTTTCTCTCACTGGTTTCGGAATGGCGCGTCGAGCAAAACGATTGAAAGACACCGGATGGCGTTGGCGTTACCTCATTAACTTGGTATCAGGGGTAGTTTCTTTTGTCATTGTCATCGTGTTTAGCGTTGTTAAATTTACAGAGGGTGCTTGGTTAATTCTCCTTCTTACTCCGATCCTTGTAATAGCTTTACTTAGACTCAACAAGCAGTACCGACTGGAACAAGCTGCGCTTGGAGTTAAAAAAGCAGAGGAGAGAGCAACTTCGATATCTCGTCATGATGTCACAGTCCTTGTTGACAGCGTTGACATCGCAACAGTTAGCGCAATTAGATATGCGAGAAGTTTGAATCCTCACCATTTGAATGCAGTTCATTTTGTTATTGACGACCGAAGAGCTGAAACCATCAAGAAGGCTTGGAATTCTTCTGATGCCCTCGAGGATGTTCCTCTTGAACTCATAGATTGCCCTGATAGAAGAATTCCCAATGCAGCTGTTGATTATTCAATTCGAGCTACAGCGAGCCCCGAAGTTGAATTAACGCTCCTTCTACCGCGCCGAGCCTATTCCCGATTCTTAGGAAAACTTCTCCATGACCAGACTGCAGATGAGATTGCCCGTCCTATCTCTGAACTTTCACGCGTGGTAGCTACGATCGTTCCTTTCGATGTGGACAAAATTATTTCTGGCGACAATTCAATTGTGCACAACCACAAAGAAGTGTCATTGAGAAGGATGCACCTCTTCCGATTAGATCCAAGAGCTCGTGGATTCCTTC
>RFMS01000140.1 GCA_009927575.1 Actinomycetota bacterium | reverse complement strand
GTGCGTTTTGCACTCGTTCCCAACATCGGAACCGCACCCAGAAGCTCTTTTGTATAAGGATGGCTTGGTTTATTGAAGATTTGATCTGCCGTGCCATGTTCAACTGTTAAGCCATCTTTCATCACGAGAATTTCATCGGCCATATCGGCAACAACGCCCATGTCGTGGGTGATCAAAAGGATTGCTGAATTCAATTTATCTTTAAGGTTTCGCATCAAATCGAGAATTTCTGCTTGGACAGTCACATCCAATGCAGTGGTTGGTTCATCAGCAATGAGTAGCCCTGGATCGCATGCGAGAGATTGCGCAATCATCGCGCGCTGACGTTGGCCACCAGAAAGTTGGTGTGGATACTTATCGAACGATCCTTCTGGATTTGGAATATCAACCATCGTTAAGAGTTCAACCGCGCGAGCCCGTGCTTCTTTTGGACCCATATCAAAGTGAGTGCGGAGCGTTTCAACGATCTGGAAACCGATTGTGTAGACCGGATTCAGCGCAGTCATTGGCTCCTGGAAAATGTATGCAACTTCTTTTCCGCGATATTTACGGAGGACAGAAGTCTTTGCGCCAATCATTTCGTGGCCTTTAACTTTGACGCTTCCAGTCATGCGCGCATTGGATGCAAGGAGATTCATGATGCCCATTGCGGTAGTGGATTTACCTGATCCAGATTCACCCACAATTGCGAGCACTTCTCCTGGATTAAGTTCGAAATTCATCTTTACTGCAGCGGGATACCAGACACCATCAACCCAGAATTCAACAGTGAAATCGTGGACTTTCAATATTGGCTCACTCATCGCGCACTCCTTTCACTGTTCCGTGAGAAACTTCCCACGTGAACAATCCGGAGGTCTTTCGTCCGCGAAGTAATTATTTCTTCGCGATAAGTCTCTTCGTGCTCTGTACTGGATTGAGCGCTGCTTCGGTTGTTGAAGGAAACCTTCATAACGCTCTCACAGCAATTCTCTGGAGCGCCGTAGTCTGCGCCACAGCATTCTTGCTCTTCATTCGTCCAAAAGTTACCTATTTCGACGAAGGAATCGTCGTTACCAATCCCCTGCATCAATTCACTATTGGTTGGGGCGATATTGAATCCATTGAAGCTCGCTACACGATGTATCTCGTCGTTAAAACCGGTAGCGCTTCGAGACGAATTTACGCATGGGCTGCTCCCGCTCCCGGTCGCTATCACGCTCGAACGATTCATCCCAATGAAATTAAAGGTTTGCGAGTTTCCAATCCTGAAAACATGAGACCCGGTGAATCTCCGCGCACCCATTCTGGCGTTGCTACGCACTTGGCTCGCCTTCGCTACGAAGCGTTCCATAAAGGAAATTTCGCCAACGCCACTTTTAATGAAAGTTTTGATCGAAACGGTGTTCTCGCCATTGCATGCCTGATTGTTGGCTGCATAATTGCGTGGCTTCTCTAAAGTTTTCACGTTACTCACTCTGCGCCGCAATCTTTGCTTGAACTTTTGCCTGTTCTTTATCTTTCTTCGTTAATCGTCGGCGTTGGCGTGGATCAAATGCATCGCGGAGTCCGTCGCCAATAAAGTTAATGGAGAGCGCAATGGTGATGATGAAGAGTCCTGGCCACCAGAAGAGCCATGGCCGGGTTGTAAATGAATCTTGATATTGGCTAATAAGTGAACCTAGCGATACATCTGGCGCAACGACACCAAAGCCTAAATACGAAAGTGCGGTTTCGAGCAAAATCGCACCGGACATTAAGAGCGTTACTGAGACGATAATGACGCCTACCGCGTTAGGCAGAATGTGTTTGAAAATAATTCGACGATTACTTGCACCAGCAACTCGCGCTGCATCGACGAATTCCAACTCTCGTAATTTGAGGAATTCACCACGCACTAATCGAGAAAGTCCAGTCCATGCAAAGAGACCGAGGTAGAACGCGAGGAATCCGACGCCAAGGTTTCCGTAGTGATAACCAACAACAGATCCAATAATGATTGATGGGACAGTAATGATGAAGTCGGTGAAGCGCATCAGAACTGCATCAATCCAGCCGCGGAAATATCCAGAAATAGCTCCAACAACTGTTCCGATCGTGCCACCGAGAATTCCGATAACGATCATCACGTAAATCGAGCGCTGTGCGCCGCGCATAACGAGTGAGAAGTAATCATGCCCGATGTCATCTTGTCCAAATGGGTGCATCCCAAGGTGCATTCCTGATCCGCCAAGGAATTTAGGGACAACGCTTAATGTGGGGCAACCGACGATTCCTTCTGGACACCCTTCGGTGCGAAGGTCGAGAAGTTCGTCGTATTTAAATTTCCACCAGCCGCGCCATTTCAATGGGCCAATCTTCATTTCCAGCGACGTGAAGACAGCGAGAATTAAAAAGAGAATGACAAAGACTGATGTCATAGCTGCTTTATGTCGAACAAACCGACGGCGAACGATTTGTCCTTGGCTTAAACCTTCAATTTCTTTGTTTTGGATTGCGTTTTCGCCACCATCATTTGTGGTCTCTACCAAGTTCTTCTTTCGCTTCAACATTACTTACTCCTCGATACTGCGCGAATGCGTGGATCGAGCGCTGAATAGAGCAAATCAGCAACGAGGTTTGCGGATACCGCCATGAAACCAGTGATGAGGAATACGCCCATTAACAAATTGAGATCGAGCGAACCAATCGCTTGATTAAAGAGCGTTCCCATTCCAATCCAACCGAAGATTCGTTCCGTGATGATCGCACCACCGATGATGCCTGCAAAATCAACGACCATGATCGTCGTTAACGGAATCATCGTGTTGCGGAAAGCGTGGCGCATAATCACAGTTCGTTCCGTTAAACCTTTTGCTCGAGCAGTACGAATGTAATCTTGATTGAGCACTTCAAGAAGTGTTCCGCGCGAGAAGCGAACATATCCTGCGAAAGAAATCAGAAGCAGCGCAGTAGTTGGCAAGAATAGGTGCACCAAAATATCGAGGAAGTTCATCCAGAAATTCCCTGGCTCAAGGAGCGCATTGACTTGGCCAATGGTCGGAATAGGCCGGAAATAGACCGCATCCGTCTCCATGTAAGGCTTCCACGTCTGCATTAATTTATCGATAACAGTTAAAAGCCCCATGAGAAAAGCAGAGAGTATCGAGGTGCGAATAATTGGCCCGCGATCAATTTTCGAAAAGAGAAGAGGCACAGTTCCGGAGACGACAAAGAGCGCAATAATCATCAAGGCGTAGACAAGTTTCTTGTTCTCAACTCCAAAGAGCCATTGGTTCGGGTAATACATCACCAATGTAATGACAGCCATAGCAAGCGCTGCTCGCAACGCAGATCTATTTGAAATTCCTGTCGAAAGATGAGTGACTCCAAATGCAACGCCGACAGATAAGAGAAAGAGGGCAATAGGACCAAGTCCTGGATGAGCAAACCATTTCGTAACGCTAAGAATTTCAAGGAGCGCCGCGGTGGAAACTCCTGCGATTGCAAAAATACTCCATACTCGTTTGCGATCGCCGCTTATAACTGCCGCCCAGAACACCCCACTGAAAAGTGAAAGCCCTATCAACCACTGTGGGCTAATTGTCGGGTTACCTAGGAAATTATTGAATTGAATTGCTAAATATTCCTTGAGAAGAACCGCAACCCAGAAAATAGGAAGTGAGAAAAGCAAGAACGATACGAATGTCATTGCGTAGTCAAACCGTGAATATTGGCGAAGCGCGGTGACAATTCCGATTGATATGCCGAGAACGATTGCAATAATCGTCGCACCAGTTACAAGTCGAACTGTTGTCGGGATTGCTAGCCAAATAAGTTCCGTAACCGATTGACCGGTTCGTGCTTTACCGAAATTAATGTGACCGACAAAAACTCCTAAAATTCCTCTGAGCCATAAGAAGTAGCGAAGCGGTGGTGGCACATCCAGCTGCAGATCGCGTGTGAGGTTTTTGATCTGCTGTTGGACATTTGGCTCTTTGCTCGTACGAAGTGCTTCTAGCGGATCGCCAGAAATCGCAGCGAGGTTATACAGAATAAAACTTGAACCAAAGAGGATGACAAAGAGAACGCCAAGGCGCCGTGAAATATAGGCAAACACGCTGACCTCCTCTTATCCCTCGCCGTAGGTTACACAAGCCAAAACTTTAGTACGCCTAGAAAAGGAAGTGGCACCCAAGTTTCCTTGAGTGCCACTCCTACGAAGCGCCTTACGGCGTTTCAATATCCTTTAACTAAGAAATTCTTAGTTAGAGAAGGACCAATCCCATAGATTCCACACCAATGTTGGTGAGAATGGTGATGGTGCAACACCTTGCAACTTGGCATTTACGCCGTTTGCTGATGGGTGCTGGAAGATTGGCAAGGTCACTGCATCTTTGATCAACTGTGAGTCAACCTTAATGAAGCGATCCTTGATCTCTGCAGCGGAAAGTGGCTTGGAGCCAAGTTCCTTATAGATAGCATCAATAGTTGCATTGGAATAACCCTGCCAGTTGCCTTGGGTTTCATATGTTCCAACGTTTCCTGATTGAAGTGCTGAAGACTTTACCCAAGCGAAGAAAGCAGCGTCATACTTAACGCTCTTTCCATAGCTTGACCAACCTGAAGTTGGGGTAACGTCAACATCAAAACCAGCCTTTGCAGCTTCTGCCTTCAAGAGTGCAGCTTCTGCAACACGACGTGCGTTTGATGGTTGTCCGAAGAGCAACTTCACCTTAACGGAACCAGATCCTGCAGCAGCGCTTGGGTAATACTTCTTAACCAATGCGAGTGCCTTAGCAGTGCGATCTGCTTGTGTTCCCTCAGTGAACTTGCTTACGCCAGACTTCGCAATGATGTCCTTGTAAGAAGGTTCTTTGTTGAAGACCATCAATGAGTTCATCAATTCAGATGATGAGTTGATTGGCTTAACAATTTTATCGATGATTTCTTGACGTGGATACGCAAGAAGGAATGCGGTACGAAGATCGATCGCTTGTTGGCTCATGCCAGCAAATGGACCGCTGTAGGTATCTTGCGTTCCATAAGCAGGACCAACGCGAAGGTCGATGTGCTCATAAACTGCTTGATCGCCACCGATTACCTTGACAGCTGGTGCCATTGCTTTGAGCTGTGCAACAGCATCTGCAGTTGGCTGACCAGCGTAGACATCTACTTCACCATTCTTAAGTGCTTGTGCAGCAGCAGTGCCATCGCCAATAACCTTGAAGACAACAGTCTGAAGGCTCTTCACCTTTGGACCTGAGTTGTACTTAGGGTTACGAACCATGGTTACAGCGCCGTTTGGCACAGCGGTCTTTACGACGAATGGACCGTTACCAACGAGCAATAGTGGATTTGTTGATGCATCAACTTTGTTGATGTTGTAATCCTCAGACCAAATCTTGCCAATCGCCTTGAGGTGAGTGGTGTTATAAGCCTGGAAATACTTGTAGAAACGCTCACGTGCTGCGTTGTTCTCAGCGATTGTGCCGAGCTTTGTCTTTCCTTCTTCCATCAATACCAAGGTATGTACTGGAGTTGGGCCAGGAGCAAGGAGCTTCCAGTCTGGAACTTGAGTGTCATACTCAACTGTTACAGACATCTTGTCTGGAGAAAGAATTGGAAGACCAACGACGTGCTCATCATAAATTCCGCCGTAGCCACCGGAAACGAATGCAGGAGTTACCTTTGCATCGTTTGGATCGCCAAGACCTGCGATAACAGAGTACGCAGCTGTTGAAACGACGTGAGTAAGAAGTAGGTCAATTCCGTTAATCGGAGTTCCGTCTGACCAGGTACGTCCTGGATTGACAGTGTACTTAACCTTGAATGGTTTCTGGCTTACGATCTTGTAAGTTCCAAACGCCTTATTATCTACAAGCTGAGCTTGATTGTTGTAATAAGTGAAACCGATTCCAGAAAGATAAGCGACATCTGTGTTAAATGTCAGGTTATATTCCTGAACGCTTGGGTTCAAACCGGTGAGCGCGTTACTTTGAACGATCGACACGGTTGTCTTTGCTGCTGAGTGCGCAGGATTAATTACGCCAACAACAAGTCCAACCGCAGCGGTCGCAGCAAGTGCTACGCGCGCAATGCGATTTAACTTCATTTATTTCTCCTCGGGATAGATTTTGTTCATAAAAAGCTCATATGCGGAAAGTCGACAAGTCCCACACATAAACCTCTTACTTTGGACACGCGAGTCTGCCCTAATTTGTCCGGTTTTCGCAATATCTA
>RFMS01000070.1 GCA_009927575.1 Actinomycetota bacterium | reverse complement strand
GATGGAAGTAAGTAGGCGGTTTTCGATGGTTGAGCAAAACCTACTTTGTAAACCTGGATCGGATCTGGGTAGCGGACATAAAGCAAGAGCGCCCAAACCGCGATAAATCCGAGAACTACGAAAGTGGCGAGAAATCGCGCGGTGCGTGCGAGAAACCGAAACATGCGCTCAGGGTAGACCTGGATTGACGAAATACAGTGGAAGGAGTAAAGTAGTTGAAAGTTCAACTACTTTCTAATTCGAAAAGAAGTGAATAAGTGCTCGAGGGGGTGCAGAGATGAAATGCCAGCGATTTATATCGGCCATGGTGCGCCGTTACTTTAGATGATCCGATCTGGAGTGGCGAACTAGCGCAATGGGCAAAGGAGCTGCCACGTCCTCAGGCAATACTTATTATTTCTGCGCATTGGGAATCTAATCCACTGACGATTGGCTCTATCGAAACGGGAACGCCACTTATTTATGATTTTGGTGGATTTCATCCCAAGTTTTATCAGATGCAATATCTCTCCCCTGGAGCACCAGAATTAGCAGCGCGAGTGAGCGCGCTGATGGCAGACAATCAACATGTCGATCATCAACCACATCGCGGTTTAGATCATGGCGCGTGGGTGCCGCTAAAAATCATGTATCCGGACGCAGATATTCCAGTATTACAAATCTCTATTCCAACTTTTGACCCAGAAAAATTATTAGAGATTGGTCAACGATTAGCGCCACTTCGTGATGAAGGCGTGCTGATTGTTGGAAGTGGGTTTCTCACTCATGGCTTGCCATTCCTGAGTGAATTTCGAATCGAAGCAACACCACCACAATGGAGCGTTGATTTTGATGCGTGGGCTCATGATGCGTTATCTCGTGGTGCGATTGATGAACTGATGCGTTATCAGAGTAAAGCGCCTGGAATGCCATATGCGCATCCAACCGTTGAACACTTTGCGCCGATATTTGTCACGCTTGGAGCCGCAACGAAACCAGATAGCGCGCCAACAACAACGATTGATGGATATTGGATGGGACTTTCGAAGCGGTCATTTCAAGTCGCGTAATCAATCGCGTGAGATACTTCCGCTCATGTCGCAAGAGAAATCGCTGCACGATAATTTGATGGACCACGCGCATTATGCGCGCTCCACGCAGAGCCTCTATCCATTTTTTGCTGCAGCATTCTGTGGGCTTTTAATCATTTCAAATATTGGCGCAACAAAATTGATTCACTTTGGCCCGATTATTACTGATGGTGGTGCCTTCCTTTTTCCTTTGGTGTACATCGTTGGCGATGTTTTAACTGAGGTTTACGGATTTAAAGCAGCTCGAAAAGTTATTTTGATGGGGTTTGCCATGGCAATTCTGGCAGCGCTTACTTTTTATCTGGTGCAGATTTCTCCAGCAGCAGATGGTTGGGAAAATCAAGCGGCCTTCGAATCAATTCTTGGATTTGTGCCCCGCATCGTTTTTGCAAGTGTCTGTGGATTTCTCGTAGGTCAACTTCTCAATTCCTGGTCACTTGCATGGATCAAGAGTTACACGAAGGAGCAGAAGTTGTGGGTTCGACTCATTGGTTCAACAGCAATCGGTGAGCTGGCCGATACTTTAGTTTTTTGCACATCGCCTTTTATGGTGTCATCACCGGTGGCGAATTCCTCAACTACGTGGTGGTGGGTTACGTTTATAAAACTCTGCTTGAGGTAGTGCTCTTACCTATTACCTATCCAACAATCGCTGCCGTAAAACGGCGCGAACCTTCTTACGCGCTCTGATTAACTTTGTAATTACCTAAGAAATCTTTTTTAAATTCAAGAAAGTCGCCACGATCAATTGCCTGGCGCATTCGATCGACCAGGTTGATGATGTAGTACTCATTATGAATTGTGGCTAGCGTTGCGGCGAGAATTTCTTTACCTCGGAAGAGGTGATTGAGATATGCCTTGGAATAATGTGCACAGGTATAACAGCCGCATGTCTCATCAATAGTTGTGAAATCTTTTCGATATGCGCCACCGGATACGTTAAATCGACCCTTATCTGTATACACCGCACTCGTTCGTGCTTCTCGAGATGGGGCAACGCAATCAAATGTGTCAGCGCCATTCTCTACGCCAACAAAGAGATCGGTAGGTTCACCGATTCCCAGTAAATGGCGGGGTTTTTCCCGCGGTAGCTCCTCGTTGACCCAGCGAACGATTGTGCCGAGATTTGCCTTATCGAGTGCGCCGCCAATTCCAAAGCCATCGAATGAAATTCCATCCGCAACCATGGAGCCTAAATCTTGCGCCGCTTTACGTCGCAGATCCTCATATTGCGCGCCTTGAAGTACGCCAAAAAGCGCTTGATACGGTTTATCTGCGCGATCGCGCGTTAATTGGTTGTGTTCAACTAAGCACCGCTCGGCCCACAGCCGAGTTCTCTCGAGGGACCGTTCTTGATACCGACGAGTGTTGTGAAGCGTGGTGCATTCATCAAATGCAAACATGATGTCTGCGCCAATGGAATGTTGTACCTGCATCGAAATCTCTGGCGTGAAGCGATGCATCGATCCATCAAGATGCGATTTAAATGTCACGCCATCATCGTCGACATGAGCAAGTCGCTCTTTCTTATCGGCAATAACGTCATCGGCGTGAAAAGTCTCGGCATCCATTGCAATGACTTTTTTGAAACCCACACCAAGTGACATCACTTGAAAACCGCCGCTATCGGTAAATGTCGGCTTCTGCCAATTCATAAATTGCGAAAGGCCACCAGCTGCATCAAGAGTTTCATGGCCGGGTTGCAAATAGAGGTGATAAGCATTGGCAAGAATCGCCTGCGCGCCAAGATCGTTCATCGATTCTGGTAAAACGGATTTCACGGTGGCTTTAGTTCCTACAGGAATGAATGCAGGAGTTTTGATCTCACCATGAGGAGTTGTTATGACTCCGGTACGTCCGAGTCGGCCACCATCTTCAGCAATTTCGCTTGTGATGCGAAAGCCGAAAGATGTACTCATTGGTGAATTCTCCCATTAGGGTTGGAGAATGCCGAAATCAGAAACCGGACAAGAGTCCAGACTCGGTGTTTCGTATTGGAAGTTGTGGAGCGCAACTGCCATAAGCAATCTTGGCGACGGAGTATCCATGATTGCTTATCCCTGGCTTGCTTCTGCAGTTACCCGCTCACCATTTTTAATCGCACTTTCTGGCGTTTTATCGCGCCTACCGTGGCTCATTTTCAGTTTGCCGGCAGGCGTAATTACAGATCGTTACGACCGCAAGAAAATCATTGTGACGATGGATTCCATCCGAGGGCTTCTAACTGTCGCCGTTGCGGGAATTGTTTTCTTTAACGCGGATTCACTCCCGAGTTTGAATGAGCTCGCCTCGCTCACAGATCTCAAAACTAATTGGGCTCTTTTTATCACCATCTCTATTGCGGCATTTCTCTTTGGTCTCGCAGAAGTTCTGCGCGATAACTCAGCTCAAACCTTTATGCCAGATGTAGTTGATGAAAAACATCTAGAAAAAGCAAATGGCCAGATGTGGTCAGCAGAATCCTTAACAAATAGTTTTATCGGCCCACCACTTGGTTCGCTATTAATTGGAGTCGCAGTCTTTTTACCATTCTTCTTTGATGCCGCATCATTTTTTGTGGCAGCTGCGCTCATCGCAAGTATTGCCACCATCAGAAAACCACCACGTGATAAACCAGTATCACAGGTAAAACGAAGTTTTCGTGCAGAAATTAAAGAAGGTTTTTCCTGGTTGTGGGCGCATGACTTGTTACGCCCCATGGCAATCATTCTTGGCTTACTTAATTTTGTTGGAACGTTGGCTGGCGCAGGTTTTATCCTCTTTGCTCAAGAGATACTTCATACAAACGTTTTGGAATTTGCAATTCTTGGAACCGCAGGCGCAATCGGCGGAATTCTCGGTGGATTACTTGCACCTAAAATTTCTCGACGCATTGGTAGCGGACCATCGCTCTGGCTTACATTAGGAATTGGTCCCATCATTGAAGTGATCATCGGTCTTTCGTCATCGTGGTACATCGTCTGGGTACTTACCGCGTTTGCAACCATGACTGCGATTTTGTGGAATGTCATTACCGTTTCACTTCGGCAGAGCATCATTCCGTCGCACCTGCTC
Organism: Actinomycetota bacterium; assembly: GCA_009927575.1. Classification (GTDB taxonomy): domain Bacteria; phylum Actinomycetota; class Actinomycetes; order Nanopelagicales; family Nanopelagicaceae; genus UBA7398. The sequence continues at coordinate 250 of RFMS01000070.1, read as the reverse complement.
GGCCGAGTGAATAGCGTCTATCGATTCTTTGCCTGGGGGACTATTCCTATTGGCGCACTCGTTGCCGGCTTCACGATGTCGGGTATTGAAAAGACGGTCAATCGCGAATGGGGCCTGCGCGCTCCTACCTCCTCTCAGCAGCGATCGGGTTTCTCCTCTTTATCTTCGCCGCCCCCAAGCTGACCACCGCGAAAATTGAAGGGGCGAGAGCGCAAGGGAAGGCGGAATAAGGGTTTAAAAACCCATGTTT
>RFMS01000160.1 GCA_009927575.1 Actinomycetota bacterium | reverse complement strand
CGCCAACCAGACATGCCAAATTTCGGCGACAACCATTTTCGAACAATTGAACTCTTGCCTTCATACATTTCTTGGCGAAGCGCTTTCGATGCAAAATTTAATTTGGGCAGCGACTCTAAGCCCCACCAACCAACATATCCCCATTTAAAACTCTTATCCCAATAGAAATATCCGCGCTCTTTGCTCGATTTACTCTTCATCGCTTTCGCGAGCCATGAATGTCCCTTGCCACAGTGGTTGGACGTGAGATCTCCTACTAAACGAATCCCCAATTTATCTGCAGCTTTTCGCAGACTAAACCACGCTTTGTTTCCTCCGAGCAGAGGATCTACCTCTGTAAAACTTGTAGCGTCATATCGATGATTAGATCGAGAAGGAAAGAATGGCGTGAAATAAATACCATTAACACCTAAGTCACGAATGTAGTTGAGATTCTTCTCAACTCCAGTTAAATCGCCACCGGCTAGCTCTTGGCCGTTCCATTTCTTCTTACTCTTATTAAATGATTCCCATGGCTCTGACGTTGCCCAACTTGGTATTTTCTTCGGTCCAGAACTCGCAAATCTGTCCGGAAAGATTTGATAGAAAATTGAACTCTTGAGCCATCGCGGATATTCACGCCCGGCAATAATTTGAAAGTCAACATTTGAATGAACATCGTGGTGATGAAATCCATCGGCACTTAACCAATCGAATTTGCCTTGCCCTGCGAAGAGAAAGCGATATCTGGTGTGAGGATTAATGATGGGGATGGTGACCTGCCACCATGTCTCAACTTTTGTTTTCTTTCCTGGCTTTAAGTGTGCTGTTCGAGGTTCACCATCGTGATAGAAGCGAATGATTGCTTGATCGAACGTATAGGAGTGCGGAATCCGTACTTTAAAAGTTACTTTCTCTCCTAGCTTCGGGGCGCTATTTGACACATAAAGTTCGCTGCCATCGTGATGGGGATGCTTATATATTTTCATTAGTTAAAGTGTCATCAGTCTTGCTCAGTAATTTACTTACTTGTTTCCAAATATTCTTGAGAAAAAGCCTGATTGCTGCTGCGCTCCATCATGTCCTGCGCAACGCTCTGATTCAGGAACCCTGCCAGAGCCTCTTCAACATGTTGGCCACAACCAGACCACGTATATTTTTTGCAGATACCGCATGTAACTCGAGAACACATCAACAAAACCTCTTCTCCACTAATAACAGTCAATTTTCACCTTTGAGTGTTACCACTCAGTGAATTGAATCAACACATTGTAACAAGATAAATATGTGTGACCAGAGAGATAGTTGCACAAGGGCTACCCCCAACACTTTTTCTACTTCTCGTGAGGTTGCGATGTCAGGATAACCGCATAGCAATTGCTGAAATACTCACGAGAGAGGAAGTACCACAATGAAAAGCAAAACACGGGGAGCCTTGGTAGGTGCACTCGCATTTGCAGTTGCTGCTGGAATTGGTGTTCCAGCATTTGCTGCAACAACGCCAACGTTAGTGATGTCTGGAGGAAGCGCAGTATTCGGCTTAGGTTCAGTCGCAGTTAACGCTACAGCTGGCGCACCAGGAAAAGTTAAATTTATGGCTAATGGTGAAGTGATCACTGGCTGTGATGCAGTCGCAACAACAACAACTTCACCGTATGTAGCTGTGTGCCAATGGACACCTGCTAAATCTGGCGCAAATGCTTTATCGGGAACGCTCACACCAACTGATACAACTGCTTACACTTCAGTTGATTCACCTGTGCTCAATGTAAAAGTTGGCGTACCAATTCAAACTACTGCAGGTAGCCCCATTCAAATTTACGTAGATACCATTCTTGCAACAGGATCAACTGGCGCACTTGCACCGCGATTTAACGGTTGCGCAGTAATGAATGAATTCCTTCTTGGCCAGAACATTGTCTTCCGTGTTTACGCAAACAATGCCGATCAAGGAAATGCTGTTATGGATTCATCGAATACTGCTAAGGCATATATCGAAGTTGCAGGGTTAAAAGATCCGATTCAAATGAAATATGGCAATCACAGCGGTGTTGCATTCTGGACTGGCTTACTCCGCACAGGAACTGCAACTGGCCAATACAGCACGCTAGGAACCATTAACTACAAAGTTGTGATGGTTGCAAAAGACACTGATTCGGTAAAAGTTCTTGCTACCAAGCGAGTTGCTCGAGTCGTTGACGGTGTTCGTCAAGTGGACGCAAATGGAAACACAATCTATGACCGCGTCGCTTACTACCGAACAGTCAAGGTAACTCCTGCTGTTAAAGGTGCAACTGGAATTTTCCAACCTGAATGGAATGCGAATTCAAAGCTCACGCTCTTCGCAGTCCCAGTAC
>RFMS01000072.1 GCA_009927575.1 Actinomycetota bacterium | reverse complement strand
TTTTGTTGGTGACGACATGACAATCAGTGGCAAAGGCTTCCCTGCTAATACACCAGTCGAATTAGTGTGGGGAACAACTGAAAACACTAGTTGGGCTGTGGAAGTAACTCCTGCGACCGTTAATTACCTTGGAGCAACATATACATCAACACCAATCTTCCTTAATATTGCAACGATTACATCTGATGCCCAAGGAACAATTACTTACAAAACCAAAGTTCCTTCTGATTTCGGTGGTACACATGATGTTTATGGAGTTATCTCTGGAGCTGCTGCTGGAAAAGGTGGCATGCAGATTGGCCGCACAATCAAGATTTCACCTGACAAAGGACCAATCGGAACGCAATTTACTTTGACGTACACAGGTCTTGGTCCAAAAGTTTATGGATCCGGCGGTGCAGTTCTCTATGACAATAAGTACGCCGGTGAAATTCAAGCTCGATGGACTCGTGGAACAGGCCATGCGATTCTTACTGCAAGTGGTCCCGTCGGAAAACATTACGTCACAGCAAACCCTGCGATGGGATTTTCTTACTTAAACATTATTCAATCGCCAGATCCATTTGGAAATCCCGGATCTGCAATTTCACCGTGACAAAGGATCCTGGCTATTTCAAACCAGTGATCACTTATCCAACTGTTATGACGCCTACGGTTGATCAAAAAACAACTGTTGCACTTGCTACGAATCAAGTAGATGCTAATTCAAAAGCAGTTCCTACTCTCACGGTTGATCGTGGTGTTGTTGGCAGCAAAACCACACTTAAAGTCACCGGTCTTTCAACTACTGGTAGCCACAACATTGTCTGGTCTACCGTTGTAGGAAATCGTTGGAATTGCACCACTGGAACATGCTGGGTTTATAGCCCAATTGCGCTAGGAACAGTTGATGTTTCTAATGGATCCCTTGAGAAGGAAGTAACGATTCCAGATCACCTTGGTGGATGGCATGTGATTCAAGTGATGTCCGGCGACAAGATCGAAGCACAAATTCCGTTCTACGTTAAGCAGAGCATCGTTGAGTTCAAAGATAAAAACGGCAAAGTGATTTCGCAAGGAACAGCTACTTTTGTTAACTCCACCGCACCAGATGTCGTTGCAAAAGGACAATCTGGAGTTGGGCAAACAAAGTTCAAGGAAGGCGAAGAGTTCACCATCAGCGTGAAAGGTGTTGGTTGGACTCAACTCGATAACACTCTTGCTGTCACCTACGACAATGCACACATCGGTTATGCCTGCGGATTTAACTCCAATGGTTATGTCGTTGTTCGCATTCGTGCAACTGGTGGACCAGGTACCCACATCATTAACCTGCGTCCACTTCTTTACACAATCCAACCCTCAATGGCTAACCAACATTTTGACATGGTGCCATTTCTTTCATGGGATAGCGATTACCCAGGTTTAGCACTTGGTTATCAAATTCCTATGTATACCTTCGCAATAACTGTGACGAAGTAGCCCCCTCAAGAAAGCTAAAACCCCGGTCTTACACCGAAAGATCGGGGTTTTATCTTTGCGATTTCTTGTGGGCCAACGCTGCAACAGCCGCCAATAATCGTTGCACCAAGTAACGCCCACTTTTCAACCTCAAACGATGAAAGCGCGTCACTCTCACTTCCTTGCCACGTCTTTGTCTTCGAATCCCAGATACGTCCAGAATTTGGATAGACGATATACGGGAGATGTGATTGTGCACTCTTTAATAGTGGCGTTATGAGATGAGGTGCCGTGCAATTAATACCTACCGCAATTGCCCCTTTGCACTGATTCACAATTTTTACCGCTTCACTAAATGACTCACCAGATGAAATTGTTTCTTCTGAAGAGCAAGTAAATGAGATCCAATATGGAATATCCGCACCAATCTCAGCGATAACTTCGATAATTGCCTGAGCTTCTCTTAATTCAGGGATTGTTTCTATAGCCAAATAATCTGGCTTGGACTTTACGAGAATTTCCAATCGTCGTCGGTGAAAATCTTTCAATTCGTCGATCGATATCTTGTAATTGCCACGATATTCAGACCCATCAGCCAGAGCAGCACCATACGGTCCCACAGATGCGGCAACTTTAACTCCAGAAAATCTCGCTAATTCCGTTGAAAGCGTTAGCGCTGATTCAACGTCGCTTTCACTCCAGCCAACTTTTTGGCATCCCATAAATGAGATTTGATAAGAACTTGAAATAAGTATTTTCGCGCCTGCATCAACATACAATTGATGCGCAGCTCTAATTCGCTCTGGATTACTTCGCAATAACTCACCTGTCCAGAGTGAGGAAGTGAGTGAATTACCTAAAGACTCAAGAGCTGTCGAAAGTCCACCATCAAGAAGAGTGAAGGACATCTGACTTCATTAACCAATAAGTTGGCGTAGCTCAACTTTTCGATTACAACTCATTGAACCTTCTGCCGCTAATGCTTGCGCTTCTTCTAGCGAATTTGCGTTAATAATCCAGAATCCACTGAAGTATTCTGAGGATTCAACAAACGGACCTGAACTCATTTGACCTTTACCTTGACGATTGTCGAGCACAAAAGAAGTACTTGGTGATTCAAGCCCTCCAGCAAAAATTCTTTGACCAGCTGCAGCTAACTTATCGTTGAAATCATCAATCGCTTTGATTTCTTCCGGTGTATGTGGCGATCTGGTCTGGTTATCTATAACTGATATAACGAATCTCATTTCTGAAGATTACTCAATGTTCTTTAAAAAGACACCTTTTGAGTTTAATTATTTAGTAGGCGCGGGTCGACGACGGGAATCGAACCCGCACTTCCAACTTGGTAAGAGTTGACGCGCTAACCATTACGCAACGTCGACTCGCTGACGAATAGTGCAATTCTTTGATAAAAAGTAATCTTCAATATCTACAAAGGTGTGGAAATACTTTCAGTGTCTATAAAGTTCCAAGAAACGAATCTTGGAACCTTATAGTCGTCGACCCCAGATAACACTTGTCCGAATAGAAGTCCAAACAAGCATTTTCATCGCCAGAAAAATGGCTTCTCTATTATGACTCATTTTTGAATTACACAAAGTAACTATGAACTTAACTCTTTGTGACAAGCAAAGTACCAATTGCCGCTAAACCCATCCCTAATAAGCCAATCCAAGTGATTCTCTCTCTGAAAAATAGATAGGCCTGAATCGCGGTAAGCGGCGGAACGAGGTAATAGAGGCTAGATACTGAACTCGCACTATCGTTCTTTAAAAGATAAAAAAGTAAGAATATCGAGCCGATTGATAGCGCAAAGACAATCCACGAAAGCGCTAAGAAGAATTGGAAACTTGTAGTTATCTTCCATTCTTCAAACAGGGTACTAGCTAGCGCAAAAAGAACTGTTGCCGTCGCAAATTGCACCGCTGTCCCCGGCAAAAAGGGAATATCACTTCCACCTTTTTTCTGGAGTAAATATCCAGTTGTTGTTCCAAGCAATGCAAGTACACCGGAAACTATTCCGAGCCCTGAATATCCAATAGTGAATACCCCTTGGAACAATTTGGGAAGAAGCAATAAAAGTACTCCCGTAAAGCCAAGAATTAATCCAAAGATCTTTCTCGTACCAAGTTTTTCGTTAAGAAATTTCACCGCTAAGACCGAAACCAAAATAGGTTGAATACTTACTAATACTGATGTCACGCCAGCTGATACTCCCAAGGAAATGGCATAGAAAACCCCTCCGATATATATAACCTGAAGGAAAACACCTACTTTGATCGACTGAATAACTTGTGCACGTGAAATCTTGAGAGGCTCTTTCATAACACGAGCCACAATCAATAATGTCGTCATGGCCAAGGCATACCGAATCGTTAGAAAAACAAAAGGC
>RFMS01000042.1 GCA_009927575.1 Actinomycetota bacterium | reverse complement strand
GATAGGTCTAATTTGGCGAAGTATTTAGCGAAGGCGGATATTTTTCTGGCGGTGGGACCAATTGAAACTTTTGGCCTAGCTGCACTCGAAGCATTAGCGTCTGGTACCCCAGTACTTTGCAGAGATTCAGCGGCAATAGCTGAAGTTATTGATCAAAATTGCGGAGTTGCACTTCCAAGAGATGCCACGTTATGGGCAAGAGAAATAGAGAGAATAATGAAAGAAGATAGAGAAATTTATCGTGATTTATCCCGAGCACGCGCAGAATCTTTTTCTTGGAGTCGCTGTGCTGAAAATTTAATTTCAATATACCAAGATAGTTCGGCCGCCTAATCCTATGAATATGCAATTAGTTGCTCCAAGAAAGATTTATGAAGCGCATTCGCAAATTCTCGAGAAACAAAAGAGAATCATTGCACTAGGTGATAGTTCAGTATTTGGAGTCGGTGATTTCGGAGACAATTTCGCATTTACAGGTGCTGGATGGACAGGACGATTTGCCCATGATGTAGGAGCGACTGCTTACGCGAATGTTGCGAAAAATGGCGCGAGAGCTAGGCACTTATTGAAAAGTCAATTGCCAGCGGCGCTCGCAATGATGCCAAACATCGCCCTAGTGTGCATTGGTACTAATGACGTTTTGCGAGGAGATTTCTCGCCTAAAGAAATTTATAAAGTCATGAAGTATGTTATTGATGAACTTAATAGAATTAATTGCACCGTCATATTGTTAGGACTTCCAGATCCAATGATCACCGCTCCTGGACCAATTTTTCTAAGAAGAATTTTGCACGAAAGAGTCAATATTGTAAATGAAATTTTCGAGTATTTAGATTTAGCTCGAAATGTCAGACTTATTCGCACTCTAAAATTACAGAACTCTAAAGAGTTTTGGCATATAGATAGAATGCACCCCTCTCCATTGGGCCATCAAGTTATAGCGAACCATGTGAGAAATTCGCTCAAGCTTGAAAAAATCATAAAAGCGGAATTGCCGACTGAATCAAGCAGTTCACTAAAGTTTGAACTTTTCTGGCTATTAACAAATGGCACAAAATGGTTTTTGAAGCGAAGCGTGGATCTTGTTCCAGGACTTATTTGGCTAGTAGTGAGTAACAAGTTCAAAAAAAAATCTGATTGGAATAATTGGGAATTTTTACAGAGTTGAAGAAAGCCAAATATCAATATTGGCATATTTTCTATTCGAATTCGCTGTAGCATTTAGCGGTGAAGGCGTTAACCCGTTTTACTCCAGTGATATTCGTCTCGTTATGGAGTACTGGTTTTGTCGGAGCCAAATACATCCTTCCTTATTCAGA
>RFMS01000177.1 GCA_009927575.1 Actinomycetota bacterium | reverse complement strand
GCCCGCAATGACAAGAGGAGTCTCGCATTCAATACTTTCAATACCTTTTATTCTCTCAGCAATATCTAGAAGGAATTTGACATCTTTCTCTTTTGAGAGACGAGTGGCAGCCATAATAAATCTCGTTGGAATAAGGGTGTCGTTCACATCTGTAACATGTCTTTGATCTGGATCAAATTGTTCTAAATCAACTCCTAATGAAACGATCTTTAGCTTTGAATCTGGATAGGGTGTCGGCGTCATCCCAAGAGAGATAAACTCTTCCGCAGCAAAATACGTAGTTGCCACAATGTTTGAACCAAGATTAGCTGTATAAGAGTTCCACTTACTGGCAATCAATTTTCGAAAAGGAATCCACGATGCAAACGCACTCAAAACTCCATCTAATCTCTCATGCGCGAAAACGGCAGTGTGAATTTTTTTAGTTTTCGCCCAGTGTGCAATATGTAGAAGTGTAGATCTATCGGAGATTTCAATAACATCGGGTTGAAATGTTTCGAGAATTCTTTTCACTTTTCTAATATCTATTATTACCCTGTAGCCCCCTGAGAATGGGATGGGCAGAGATGATAACTCTACGTAAAGAATTCGATTTATCTTTTGACATTTACTGATAGGTCCTGGAACTATTACGAGCACATCGATATCTCGATCAGAATATTGCTTCGCTAATTCATTAATTGTCGTCCTAAGTCCTCCGGACTTAGGACCATAAAGATTGGCAATATGAGCGATTTTTCTCATGACGCCTGAGTGTTCTCTTTTAGATTGAGGAGTGATTCATAGTGACTTTCGAGTTGGGCGCACACATTCTCCCACGTATTTTCTGATACTTTCTTAAATCCTAAATCTCCCATTTGACGCGAAACTTCATTATTCGACATGAGATTGAGGACTTTTCTCCTTAAATCAAAGCCGTTGCCCGGTTCATACAACATACCTGTGCGATTTTCTTCAATTAATTCGATAGGTCCACCAATTCTTGGTGAAACGACTGGAATACCAGAGGCCATTCCCTCTTGGACCACCTGACAGAATGTTTCGTGCTCACCAGTAGTAACTAAAAGATCTAATGACGCCATTGCTTTTCCAAGTTGCTGACCAATTAAATTTCCAGTAAATAGCGCTGATGGCAATTTTTCTTTCAAGTGTTGTTTACTTGGTCCATCCCCAATAACAAGCATTTTTGCGTCAATGCCCGCTAAGATTCCGATATCTTGTAAATAAGTCAATCGCTCTATCTGTTTCTCGGGAGCTAGGCGTCCAACGTAACCAAACACAAATGTTTTCTTTGATGCTCCCCAACTTTTTCTCAATTCATGAGACCGTTGCCAAGGATTAAATATTGACGTGTCCACTCCTCTGCCCCAAATAGAGCAGTTAGTTACACCGAGTGAATTGAGATATCTTTCTGATGTTTTAGATGGGACGAGGTTTAGGTCTACTCCACTGTGGATTTTTCTTATTCTATTCTCACCCAAACTTTTTATTAGACTTAATCCGTAAAAGCTTGCGAATCCAGAGATATCTGTTTGATAGACCGCGACTATTGGGATTTGGCGAATTCTAGCTGCTTTGCGAACTTGTTCGCCAAGAAAGAAAGGTGATGCAAGGTGAACGACATCAGGTTTAACTTCATCTAAAACTTTAAGGATTCTCCGTACGCTGACTGCAGCGACATCAACTGTTGCCCTTGATTTCAAACTAATTGCCGGGATTCGGATAACTCTCTGACCTTCGACGAACTCCGGACCGTCTCCCGGTGCTACAACAACCACTGTGTGTCCC
>RFMS01000043.1 GCA_009927575.1 Actinomycetota bacterium | reverse complement strand
TGTGACTGGAGGAATCTCTCATAGTGATGGAATTGATGTAGCAAAAATAATTCACCAAAAGTCCCTTAATGGAGTTTCTCAATACCAACAGATTCAGTCACACGAAGTTTTGGAACAGAAATGTGATGTATTAATTCCCGCCGCTCTTGGTGGTGTAATAAATGATTCAAATGTGGATAAAGTCCAAGCCGAATTCGTGGTTGAGGGTGCCAACCAACCTCTAACTTTCTCGGCCGATCAAAAGCTCAATAATGCTGGAGTGGTGGTAGTGCCTGATATTTTGGCAAATGCGGGTGGTGTGATGGGTTCGTACTTTGAATGGACGCAAAATATTCAGCAATTTTCCTGGCCAATTGAGAAATTTCGTCAAGAGCTTGATTTAAGAATGTCAAAAGCCTTCTCGGATGTATTTAAGGAAGCAAAAACTTATTCGGTTGATTTGCGCACAGCGGCATTTGTACTTGCAGTGAGAAGAGTCTCTGATGCATTTGCATTGCGTGGGTCGCTAGTTTGATATTGACGAAGGTTAATTGAGAAATTATGTACTTGGGAATCAATTCTAAGCAACGAGAACTGGCCACCGATTCTTTTTAGCAATACGCTCGAGCTCTTTGTTAGGATTGACAGTAAATGGTTTTCCTACGGTCATCAAAAGCGGCAGATCGTTTATCGAATCGCTATAGGCAAATGACTTCTGAAGGTTATAACCCTTACTTTTTGCAATGTTTCTAACGGCGTAAGATTTCTCCAACCCATGCATGGGTTGACTATCTAATTCATTCAAGTAGTGACCATGCCTTACCGAAATTTTTGTTCCAATCGCCCCACTCATACCTAGCTCTCTTGCAACGACTTCTGCAATCTCACTCGGAGCGGCAGTGACAAGCCAAGTATCGTGACCAAGCATCTGGTGTTCTTGAATCCTATGTTTCATCAAAGGAAATGCTCGTTTGGGCAGAAAATCGCGAACAATTTCTTCACAAACATTTGTTAGTGCAGTTTGATTTTTTCCGGCGATGAATTGAAGAGCTCGCGATGTAATCTGTGAAATGAGTTGGAGGTTTTCTTCACCGTGCTTTGCGTATCGCATATGAGCGAAGCCAAAGCGAGCGATACTTCTTCGTCTGACAATTCCACTGGTGACCATGCCTTTAATGAGGTAAAAAAGGGAAGACCCTTGAATTAAAGTGTTGTCGAGGTCGAAAAATGCTGCTGATCTTTTTCCGCTTCTCACGGAACTTAAGAATCCCGGAATAAGGCGAAAAAGTATTAATCTATAGTTGAACGTTAGGTTAAAATCTCTCAAACAATTCTTCGTCAGGGGTTCATACGACCTTCCTCTCGTATCAGAGAGAGAAATCTGGGCAATTGCTATAAAAAGGACATGAAAATCCTGATTTCGGCAGAGTCATTCCTCCCGCGATCTAACGGTGTCACCAATTCAGTTACTCGTGCAATGCGCTATTTAACGGACGCT
>RFMS01000044.1 GCA_009927575.1 Actinomycetota bacterium | reverse complement strand
TCTTCTAATTCGGGTGTATGTAGTTTTCCTAAAGAGAATTAAGAGAGTTCCAGTGATTGCATAAATTACCAAAATATCTCCGTCCCACAGGAGGACTATGTGAAGTAGACCGAAAAGAAGTAAACCAAACATACGACGAGAAATTCTTGGGAGAAAAGCATTACCTTGTCTTTCAGCGCTTTGAATTTGAATAGCGAAACCAATTCCAAAAAGAAGCGAGAAAAGCGTGAAAAATTTTGATTCAATAAAAAAGAGAATGAGATCCTGAAGTGTGCGATCTGCAACCGGAATATCTACTGTGAATGCGGGTGTCGAACCATTTACTGCAAGGATCGACATCGCATTAATTATCAAAATTCCGGCAAGAGCAAAACCACGTAGTACATCGAGCACTCGCAGGCGGATTTGATTGTCTGAATCTATCCCTCTGTGCATTTCCAGATTATAAAGAAGAGTCGCTCTCTGAGCCGAAGGCTTGATTACATACCTTGGACGAAAACGAGACTTCCGGAGTCGGTGAGCTCGTTCATTCTCATGCTTTTGTAAGGCGCATAGTCATCCGAGTCATACCACTCTTCTGCCACCGCCATACTTGGGAATCGAAGAACTGCCGACCAATTTCCTTTGAATGTTCCTTCTTTTGTAATTGGTGTGTCAGATCCAGCAATCATTTCAATGCCCCATTTGGCGAGAATTGGAAATACGTGCTGGGCATAGCGCTCCATGAATTCTGCTTGATTCGTAATATTAATTTGCACCAAACCATACGCGGGCTTAACTTCTTCGGCCATTTTTCAAACCTCCATTTGCGAACTTAATCATGACGTCAGAACTCTAGATTTATAACTTGCATTTTGCAAGTTATAATGTACATTTGAACCCTGAGCGTCAATAACCCACTGAGGTCGAAGGAGTCATCCCATGGCAAAAAAAGTCTTGGTTACTGGAATCACTGGATATATCGGACAGCATGTCGCTGCCGAACTTCTTCGCCAGAAATATGAAGTAGTTGGAACTGTTCGATCCTTGGCAAAAGCAGAAAATACTAAGGCTGCTCTCGCTTCCCTACCTGGTGCATCCAATGTGACATATGTTCAGGCTGATGTGCTTTCAGATTCTGGTTGGGCCGAAGCTATGAGCGACTGTGATTTAGTCATTCACTTAGCTTCTCCGTTCCTCCTAGCTGAACCTAAAGACGAAAATGTCATGATCACTCCTGCTGTTGAAGGAACTAAGCGAGTAATCAAAGCTGCAATAAAAGCTGGCATTAAGCGAGTTGTTCTTACATCATCTGTTGTCTCAATGACATCAGGTCGACCAAGTGGAACTTATGGGCCAGACTCATGGTCGGATATAAATCAAAATATCGGCGCTTATGCAAAGAGTAAAACACTCGCAGAACGTGCGGCATGGGAGACTATTAAGGGAAGTGCGACCGAACTTGTTGCAATCAATCCTGGTTTTGTTCTTGGGCCTTCTTT
>RFMS01000073.1 GCA_009927575.1 Actinomycetota bacterium | reverse complement strand
GGCGGTCATCATAAATTTACGAACCATAATTTAACCTTTAGATTCGAACCAATATGCAACGGCACTCTTCACAACGAACCACTTCATCATCGGGAAGAGCTTTTACTCGCGCTCTCTCCCCTGCATTCATCGTGAGATGACAACCTTCACACGTATCACCTTTTAAGAGCGCTGCTCCTACACCTGAATTTTGCCCACGAATCTTCTCGTAGAGATCAATCAATTCTTTACCAATCGAATGTGAAATCTCATTTCGTTGCGCAGACCCTGAGATCATTGCATCATCAATTTCTTTACTCTCTTTCACAACAACTTCTTCAAGTTCAGCGATGCGTGCGGCATATTGGTCTCGCTCAGCGCTCAAAGCTTTAATGCGTTCATCGATCGCATCAATACGAACCATGACTTCTAACTCGACCTCTTCAAGTTCTGACCGACGCTTTGCTAGCGATTGCAACTCATGTTGCAGTTGTTCTAACTCCTTGGGAGTGCCGGTGCCAGATGCCAGCCTTTTTTCATCTCGTTCTATACGACTTGTTACTTGTTCAACATCTACTTCAGATTTGGAGAGTTCATGTTTGATATCAGCTTTTTCTGTCTCCGCAGCAATTACTAAATCTCTCGCTGAATTAAATGAAATTCGCGCCACTTCCAGCGCTTTAGCAGCGGCATATTCTTCAATTTATAGTGGAGCTGCGCTATCGATGAATCAAGAATTTGTAGCGAAAGTAGCCGTTGTTGTTCCTGCGGTGTCGATTTCATTTCATCACCGACTTTAGTCTCTAATCACTTCATTTCCAAGACAAGTACGATGAGTCAGTGAAGATGAAGGTCACAAACGAGGTCATTTATTGGCGAGGACCTTCACCATTTCACTTCGTTGAAGTACCGGAAGCGCAAAGTAAGAAAATCAAAGAGATTTCGAGATCTTTAACTTATGGCTGGGGCGTTATCCCAGTCACTGCAAAACTAGGTGCAACTGAATGGAAAACTTCCCTTTTCCGAAAAAGGTCGCTATCTCATCCCACTTAAAGACCTTGTGCGCAAAAGCGAATCTGTTGAATTAGGTGATCACGTCACCATTAATTTATCGTTTTAAGCATCTCTTTCATGAGATCAATTTCTCGCTGTTGAGTTACTTGAATGGATTGCCCTAACTTTCTTGCTTCTGCGTTATCGCTATCAACAATCATCTCCGCCATATGAATAGCACCTTCATGATGCGCAATCATCCCTTCTAGGAATAATCGATCAAAGGCTTTCCCAGTTGCGCTTTTCATGGCTTCAATTTCTGAATCGGTCAACATGCCATTCATTCCCATATCGTGGCCCATATCCATTGAGCTATTAGTTTTTTCAAGCCAAAGTTTCATCTGAGCAATTTCTGGCTCTTGCTCTGCATAAATCTGTCGAGCCAACTTCTTTACTTCTTCATTACTAGAACGAGTTTCTGCAAAACCTGACATCAAGAGAGCTTGCTCGTGATGCGGAATCATCATCTGCGCAAACATAATGTCGGCACCGCTAAACTCTTTAGTTTGGCTCATTCCATGCCCCATATGAGACATCGGCATCTCATCCTCATTCTTATTCACAAACTGAAATCCGATAACAATGATTAGGCCCGTAATAATGGCGACAAAAATGGCTGTTTTGCGATCTACATTAATTTGCATAACTACCTTCTAAAATTCCGATTGATAGAACTGTACTCTTTGAAGTGCAAGGTAGCATTTCTGAGAATGCCATCAGAATTTCGGAGGTTCCTAATGAATCCAATAGTGACTCGCTCTTTTAACCACATGCGGTGGGCGAATAATCAACTTTTTACTCAACTTAGTGAACTCCCCGAGTCAGCGCTCCACTTCTCTGCCTGGAACTCTGAATGGACTGTCGCAACAATTGCCAACCACATCTATATCGCTGCTGGACGATTGATCTCTCGCATTACTCAAGAAAATCCACCTGAAGAAACGCCTTCACCAACTTCTCAACAAGAAATGCGAAAGTTGGCTGACCTATTATTCGAACGCGACGCCAAGTTTCTTTCACTCCTTAATACCCCAGATGAGATGCGCACTTTCACCCGTCTAGGCAAAGAAGCTTCATTCCTGACTTCCACCATCCTTGCTCAAGCTATTCACCATGCTTCAGAACATCGAGCTCAGATTGCAGATATTCTCGCAGTGAACAAAATGGATGTGATTAATCTCGACAAGATTGATCTCTGGTCATTCGAGCGATCTGAAAAATTCTGACATTGCCAATATAGAATTCAATCATGACTGAATCAAAATTAATCAAAGGTGGAAAATTAATCGGCATAAAGACGTCGATATTTACTATCTTTAATCAAGAAAAATACGATCCAAAAGCTATCCCTACTGCATGGAGCGAATTCTTTACTCAATTCAGGTCAAGCAATCTGCCATCAACGACTATTTTCTATGGCGCTGCAATTCCAAGCATGTCTGCTGACATTCCAATGGATTACTACGCTGGAGCAATTTTCGATATAGATACGGAATGTCCTAATGGTTTAGTTTCGGTAAAAATTCCTTCAGGAATTTATCTATGTGTTACACACACTGGGCCAATCACTTCAATAGCCGAAACATATGGCAGAGCCTATGGAGTCGAGTTTCCAGCATCAGGTAATGAGATGAGAAATGCTCCACACCTTGAAATTTACAATTCAGATAAAGATCCAATGGATGCTGATTACACTCTGGAAATCGCTATCCCGATTAATTAGATGTTTTCTCAAATTCGTCGAATGCCCATAAATCAATATCGTCGAGGTTGATTGGTTTAAATCCCTTAAATTCCAAAGTATCAATTAACTGCGCACGGTGCTCCGTCGCGTGGTGTACAGCCTGCGTAAGAATGGTCGAAGCCCAACGTCGAATGACCTTGCCCTCTCTATCAAAATCTATCTCTCGATCTTCCTGAGATGCAGCTGAAATTAAATTCTTGTCATGGATTGAAAGTAGTTCTCTTAACGTGGATATCTTTGCAGGTTCTTGAATATCAGCCGGTCGTTCACCTATTCCAAGTCGATATACATAAAAGCCCGCACTTGAGCAGATATGAAAGAGAATCTCATACGCGGTCCACTCTTCATTTACAACAAAACTCTTGAGGGAATCTTCAGGTAGTTTCTCAACGGCTTCATAAACTTTTCGATTCGACCAGGCCATATGTCGAAGTGCGCGTTCAATCGATATTTTCACGTAATCATTCTATTAGCACAAATTGTTAAATGCAGTTCAGAGTCTCTAAATTTGAATTCTATAATTCAATAAACCAATCAATCGTTGGCTGGAGCTTTGTCCTTTGGACGACGGCTTTCTTATCACCGTCAATTTTTCGCATCTTTATTAGACCTGCCTCAATGAGTATCTCTAAATGTTTGTCTATCGACGCTGAGGAGAGTTTGCAAAACTTTGAAAGTTCACTTTGAGTTTTGGGGCTATTCATTAGAGTTTCGATGATTCTGCGACATTGAGGCGCTGACAAAGCCTGAAGATTTAAAGAAAATTGAATTTCTGAAGGTTTCATTGAAATCTCCGTTTAGTCTTAGAATCGCAAAAACGTGTTGGCGGTGAGCGTCCGAACTTATTTCTTAGCTCGGAGTATCGCAACTTTTGGGAAAAAATTGCTGATTCTGGACCATGATTTACCTTAGTTGCTATAGCAGACAAATCCAATTGGTCTAAGTACCATTTAAATGTGAAGAAAGCACTTGGGTTTGCATTCATTGCAGCGATATTGAGTACTTCATCAACGATTACTGCATTTGCTACGGCAAAAGCAGGGACAGCTTGTTCGAAAGCGGGTCTTACTTCGATTGTTTCGGGGAAGAAATACACATGCAGTAAATTGGGGAATAAGCTTATTTGGGACAAAGGCATTGAAGTTTCCTCAAAAGTTTTCCCTGCTACACCTACGTCGTTCGCTAATTTATATCAAAATCGAAGCGGAATTGCGTATGCGGCTTGGAAATCTACCGCTGACTCAATAGCTCAGGGAAAATCAAATATAGTAGAACTCAAAATTTATATTGGTCCAAACACTATTCCACCAAAGTACAAGACTCCTGAGATTGCTCTTAGCTTAGTTTCACGTGCTTTTTCTAAATATAAGACTCCAGAAAATGTTCAAATAATTCAGTATTCGTTAAGAGATATTAAGTGGGCTGAAAATAAACTTAAATCAATTTTAGACGAAAATATGTACAATGAATTGAATCGCAACGAAAACGGTCACCTAGTCGATAGCAATTGCACTAAAACAGATTGCTTTGGGGCGAAACAAGTTTCAACAAATTCGGGAATTGCTTTTATTTTGCAAGGTGTTCCCTTAGGAAACAATAATGACCCACTAAGAATCGCGCGATGGGAGCTGGGCCAATTAGAGGCTCATGAATTTATGCATGCCATGCAAAGAGCCACCATCACTGGACAGCAGACTAAAGAATGGCCCAATAGATGGATCATTGAGGGCTCTGCGGAATTAGCGCAAAATCTTGTCATGTCTTACAAATCGTATGAAGAATATTTGAAATGGCGAAAACTAGATTCAAAAGACTTGTACGGAATCAACACAAGAATTACAAAAGCGTTCATGACAAATTACTTAGATATAAATTACATAGAGGACTGCAGCGATAGTTACAATCCCTGTTATCAATACAATCTTGGAAGTCGAATTATTGAAATTCTGGTTGCCCTAAAAGGACCAGGTGTTATGTTAGATCTCTTTAAAGAGTCAGCTTTACAGGGATTTGGACCGGCTTTTGAATCCATATTCAACATTAGCTGGAGTGAAGCCGCTCCAATAATAAATAGAACAATTGTGGAACTCTTCCAAAGTGGAGAATGAATTTTTCTATTGTGGGCGGTGA
>RFMS01000065.1 GCA_009927575.1 Actinomycetota bacterium | reverse complement strand
ACCCCAATCGAGATTCTTGTTTGCGATAAAACTCGCGACAAAGACTGGCAAGGTTTTGGCATTCTCACCGGCCATAATGATTGGAATTAAGAATTCATTCCACGACAAGAGCGATACGAAGATTCCGGTAGCAACAAGTCCGGGTGCTGCAAGTGGCAAGATGACTTGAATGAAGGTGCGTGTATTCGATGCACCATCTACTCGAGCAGCCTCTTCAATCTCCAGCGGAATTTGCTGGAAGAAAGAGGTCAAGAGCCAAATTGCAAATGGAATATTAAATCCGATGTAGAGCAAGATCAAAGCCCAAACAGAATCGTAAGCGCCAAGGTATGAACTGAGTTTATATATCGGCAAAACAATGACGATTGCTGGCAGTGCTCGAACAGCAATCATTAATGCATCTAGGGCAGTTCTTCCTCGAAACTTTGGGCGACGGGCAAATGCATAAGCTGCCAAACTGCCGAAGATTAAACATCCCACAGTGCTCATTAACGTCACAAAGATGCTATTTAAATAAATGTGCGGAAAGGATCTAATCTTGAGTAACGACGTGTAATTTCTTAGCGTGGGGTCAAAATTGAAGAACTTCGGTGGCAGAACATAGGTATCGACACGGTTCTTAATCGATGTACTAAATGTCCAGAAGAGTGGGAAAAGAGAGAAGAAACTTGCGATGACGAGAATCAGATAGGAGGCGCTCTTCGTCAGTAAATTCTTCTTCATCGCTGTACTTTCGTAGATTTACGCCAGAGCAGATAGACCGGAAATGTGATGATAAGAATTATTACGCCAAGGGCGGCAGCCCGAGAGAGTTCCAGGAATTGAAAACCAGTTTTATACGTCCATAATCCGATGGTGGTAGTGGCATTACCTGGACCACCTCGGGTCAACATGAAAATCGTGTCGAAAAGCTTGAGAAAGTCCATGACTTTGATCATCACAATCACCAGAATTGTTGGCGTAATCAATGGAAGCATGATGTTTCGAAATATCTGTCGTCCCGATGCGCCATCAACGTTTGCTGCTTCGAAGAGCGACACTGGAATTGCGCTTAATGCGGCTAATACCAGCAACATGACAAACGGTATGGATTGCCACGAATCCACGATCACTATCGCTACCAAACCGCTGAATTGGGCACCTAGCCAGTTGACTCCCTCTATGCCAAATCTGCCGAGAAACCAATTGATAATTCCAAGATCTGTGTCGAACATGAAACGGAAGGTCAATCCGACGGCGACCGGGGTCAAAAGCATCGGTGTAATTAATATCGATCGGAAGATTCTTGTTCCACGTAGTTGTTGATGAAGCGCCAGTGCGAGCACGATCCCAAGAGGGATTTGAATGGTCATTCCCATCATCATGAGAAGCACTGTCAATTTGAGAGTCGACCAGGTCTCCGGTGCGATCAGCGCAGTGTGGTAATTCTTCAACCCTACAAACTGTGGCGGTAAAAAAGATGCAAGATTGATATTGAGTAACGATATATAAATTCCATACAAGAGCGGAATGAGAATTGTTAGCGTGAGAAGTATCCACGCTCCGAGTGTGTAATGAGCGATGGGTCTGGTAAGTCGCTGTTGCTTGCGCGACAACGCAGTTACCAGACCCATGAACTCGTTTAAGAAACCCTATCCCCGAGGTTCTTTTGCCAGAATCGGCTTGAGTTTCTCATTGAGCGCATCCATGGCTGCTTGAGAACTCTGCTTTCCAGTAAGAACTTGAGTGACTGCTTCAATCGCTGCCGTCTCAAATTCTGGCCAGACTGCTATCTGTGGATAGCGTTCAACCCTAGAGCTTGCAGGGATATTGAGTTGCGGAAGATAAGGATTCTTTGCAACTAACTCCGGGTCATTGATAATTGATTGTCGACCAATCGCAGCTGCTCCTGATTCAAGATAGGCCTTGGAATTCGTCTTACCTAAAACAAATTCAAGGAACTTCCAGGCTGCATCAGGATTCTTCGCGTCAGCCGGGATGCCAATATTCCAGCCCGCAAGATGGGTGATATCAGCAGCGCCCATTGGCATTGGTGCGGTTCCGATGTTTCCTTGATTCTTATTGATCTTTGGATCTAAGGCCATTCCATAATAACCGGAGTAATTCAACATCGCTCCAATGTTCTCGCCGAGGAAACGGCTCGTCACATCATCACCTGATGCCGTGATTGCTCCCTTTGGCGAGACCGCAAGTAATTTCTTGAGGTAATCAGTTGCAGCAACTGCTTCCTTTGAATTTACTGTGGGATTTAAGCTGTCATCGTAAAGATGACCACCAAACGACCACACTAATGTCATCCACCACCACGAAACGTTTGGACCAAATCCCATGATTTGTCCACCCTCACCTGAGGCTTGTATTTTTTTCGCATTGGTGTAGTACTCATCCCACGTTTTCGCTGGGGTAAGACCAAGTTTCTTGTAGATATCAGTTCGGTACCACTGAATCATCGGTTCAGTGCTTAAGGTTAGCCCAAGAGTTTGACCTTTACACTTGCCATAATCCTGTTGCGCTGTAGAGAAATCGCCGATGTCATACTCTTTAGAACCCTGGATGAATTTATCGAGAGACAACATTACTTTTGCTTGACAGAACGGAGCTAGAAATGTGTTGTCAAATTGTGCAACATCATAAGCTCCCGATTTTTGCTGATAACTCAGGAGTTGCTTCTGGTGCGCTTCACCATACGGAGTCTCAGAAAAGTTAACTTTAATGCCCGTCTGCTTTTCAAATTCTGGAATAAAACTTTGAATTGAAGTTGATGACGGACTAGGGATGAGAAATACATTGATCTCACCACTGGCTTTATCAGAACTTGCTTTGCTGCAACCAGCCAAGATCAAGATGCTGACAATAGCAAGCGGGATTAACCGAGCTTTCTTGCCGTAGAACATAGTGGTCCTTTCGTACCCTTAAAGGTTCTTGAGAAACGCTACTCCGAACAGGCTTGTTTGTGAGCAAGAATCAGGTAACAATTTCGCGTCATCGGAGAACGGGTATAGACCAGATTAGGAAGAAATGACCAAACCACTTGCTTTACCTCAGACCAGTTTGAAGGTTGCCCTCGCTGTCATTGCCCACGCAGATGACCTCCTTCTCTTTT
>RFMS01000182.1 GCA_009927575.1 Actinomycetota bacterium | reverse complement strand
ATTGACGTTCATCTACCAATTGAGCGTTGGTATTTTGGCCGTAAAGTCGCCGAAGTGACTCACACTTTAGATATCGCAAAGTATGTAGACCAGTTGGCCGACGCTATCGGCCATCACAAGACCATGCTAGTCAATATGGCTCACCAGTTAGATGTTCAAGCCCATTATCTCGGTTATTCATTAGATAGACTCATTCAACTTGCAGAGATATCTCCCAAGGATTTTGCACGAACCATCATCTCCCACAAGGACAAAGAGGAGTATCGAATAGTTGGCGCTGACCGACTCTTTGATGCGATTGAAAAGTTTGGAGAAAAGATATGACCTTTAACGCTAATGGTTTCAACGTGACGTATGGAAATGATATTGCTGTCACAGCGCTCGAAGAGATTGGCAATTATGTTCTTGTAACCCAGCCAGAACCATGGGCTTTATTAAAAAATCGAGTAACAAATCAACCCGTGCAAATTATTCAATCAGGAGATTTAGCACCTGAGCATCTTGACCATTTGGCTGAGACATCTCCCTCCACAACAATTGTTGGTCTTGGTGGAGGAAGTGCCATGGATACTGCTAAATGGATCCACTGGCGACGCTCCCTCCCCCTCATACAACTTCCCTCACTTCCTTCGGTTGATGCGTGTTTTACTCGAATGTCTGCGCTACGCGATCGTGGTGGCGTTCGATATGAAGGAGACGCCGTTCCGGAGATGGTCTATGTTGATTTTGAACTCTTTAGAGCCGCGCCAAGAGTGATGGTTACCTCGGGAATTGGTGATGTGCTTTCTTGCCACACCGCTTGGTTTGATTGGCGATTCGCCTCACAAGAAAAGCAAGATGAATTTGGTTGGACTCCTGAATTAGCCACGATTTCCCAGACATATCTCGATGAGCTCTACGACTGCGCCCCTGGAATATCTGAACTAACCGATGATGGTCTACGTCGCTTGATGGAACTTCACCGCGATATTGGGTGGCGTTGCCACGAATGGGGACATGCGCGATTTGAGGAAGGATCAGAACACTTCTTTGCTTACACCTTTGAAGAAGTAACTGGCAGAACAATTCTTCACGGAGAATTGGTAAGCATGGGCGTGCAGATTATGTCCCACTTTCAAGGCAACAATCCAGAGCGCGTTCGAGAGACGATTGCAAGGGCAGGAACTCGACATCGACTCTCTGAATTAAACGTTACGGAAGGTGAAGTTCTTGAGAGTTTAAGACGCCTACCAAGCTTTACGATTGAGCAGAATCACTGGTACTCGTTTGCTCGCATGTTAAAGCCAAATGAATACAATGATAAAGAAATCATCTCATTACTTAATTGGTGATGTGATTCATTGGACATGTGTTTTGATTACCTCAAAGTAATTGCGCTAGTTTTGCTGCCGTAACGGAATAGTCGACATCCGAAAGAAGAACCTCTTGCGAAAGTTTATATTGTAGGTGTTCCTTCACAATTGGATGTGACCGTGCGATTCCACCACCAAAAACGATTCTGGTATCAGATAGTCCAGCGACATTTTTGGCTCGGTTGACTAACAAGACAAGTTCGCTAATCGCACCGTCAAGGATTTTCAGTGATTCCTCTTCGCCTTCACTAGCCAGCTTTATAACAACTTTTGAAAGATTAGCAATTTCGCTTCTGTCCTTTGAATATGCGAATTCACGAATCTGGTCCCAAGTAGAAAGTCTTAACTCTTGCGACAAAGTTATTGAAAGTCTATTGAAGCTCTCTCTCTTCTCTATCTGTATTAAATACTTCCTCAAGGCTTGAACACCTATCCAAAATCCAGCACCTTCGTCACCAAGGATAAATCCCCAACCTCCGACATCTTCAAATTTTCCATTGCGTCGGATTATTGCTACGGAGCCCGTCCCCGCATACAAGAAGACGCCATCGTGATCTACAAAATGAGTCCGATAACCTAAAAGAACATCTTGCTCAATGTGAACTTTAGCATTTGGAAAAATTGTTTTGAAAAGTGCTCTGATTTCCTCAACATTGCTGCTTGTTGAAATTCCGGTGAGTCCACAGAAGATTCCAACGACTTCGACTCTTCGGCGAGGTTCAATTAATGACAAGAAGGAAATTAATCTAGCCTTAAATTTTCGTTGTAGATGTGACCATCTATGGGAAACTTG
>RFMS01000047.1 GCA_009927575.1 Actinomycetota bacterium | reverse complement strand
TTGCAATGATTCGACCGCGAGCTGGCGCAGGAAGTGCGGCCCATTCTTTCTGGGCGAGTTTTGCAGCAGCGAGTGCGGCAACCATCTCTTCGGTTGATGATGCGGGAATGGTGGTAACAACATCTGATTGACGGGCTGGATTAGTTGACGTGAACATCGGGCTATTCTCCTTCACTTTCTTCGTAACCTCTACTTGCCTGCAACCTTTGCTTGACCACACGCTCTACTGATTCGAGGTTATCGTTACCCGGTGAGTACGCGACCAACAACTGCTGGTGTGATTTTGGACCTACTGGCTAGAGCAGGGGTAAAGGTCGGTTTCGGTATCCCAGGTGTTCATAATTTAGGTTTTTGGAATGCGTTAGCGCCGGGTCGGCCACAGATCATGAATGTTCGACATGAGCAGACCTGCGTCTATGCCGCTGATGGTTTAGCGAGGGCAACCGGTTCACTTGCTGTGGCGTTTACGACGACAGGGCCAGGTGCAGCAAACACGATCGGTGCGTTTGGGGAAGCAGCGATATCAGGTTCGCCAGTGTTAGTTATTTCATCAGAGATTCCGATGAAGAATCGTAAAAATGGTTTTCGTGGCGTGCTTCATGAGATGGTTGATCAGAGTTCACTCTTTGCACCACTTGCAAAGAAAGTAGATGTAAACGGAAAGAAAGTACGCTCTCAAAGAGTACGACGAGTGCGCAGGAAGCGATTGAAACGGTTAATCAATTTATTTCTCTCCTTTCGCAAGCGCCACATGGCTGCGGATATGTAGGTATACCGGCAGATATTTTGAACGCCGAATATTCAGGGGAGATGCCTGAGCCATTTAAAGCAGTAGAACAGGTGAGTGGATTTTCTGATTTTGTATCGACGTTGAAAGAAGAATTATCTGGAGTTGCGAAAGTTGCGATCTGGGCAGGTGGCGGTGCAACGGGGTTGAGTAATGATTTGGCGAAACTTGCTGATCATTTAGGTGCGCCGATCTTCACATCGTTTGCTGGACGAGGTGTAGGAATAGCGAGTAAGAATTATCTTGCTGCACCGGTTCATGAACCAGAGATTGCAAACGTGTTAGCTCAAGCAGAACTTCTCCTTGTCTTTGGTAGCCAATTAGATGGAATGAATACGAAGAATTGGACGCTGAAGATTCCTAAGTTGGTGTTTGTGGCTGATGCAGATCCTGAAATCGCTACGCGAAATATTGACGTGCGGGCATCGCTGAAAACATCTGATTGCGTCAGTGTCATTGGTGAGGTGATGAAAACTCCCTCTAAAGTTTCATGGATCGATGCTGGATCGTTATCTGCATCGGTGCGGAAACGATTGGAATCTGAGGCGAAAAGTAAGGCGGTAATTTCGCTGGTTTCTGCGATTGAAAAAGCGTGGCCAGCAGAAGGGCAGATTGTCTGCGATATGGCGGTCTCTGGGTATTGGACCGGTGTTTATAGCGATCCAAAACGAGTAAGAAGAATTTCCTATCCAGTGGGTTGGGGAACGTTAGGTTTTGCGTTGCCAGCAAGTATTGGCAGTGCAGCGATTAATAAACCAACGCTTGTTATCTGTGGTGATGGCGGAATTGCTTTTGCAATTGGTGAGTTAGCAACGATCAAACAAGAAAAACTTCCGATCACAATTCTGCTCCATGATGATGGTGGGTATGGCATGTTGCGATTTGATCAACAAGTAATGAACCATCCAGAGCGAGGCGTTGATCTCTTTAGCCCGGACTGGAAAACGTTGGCAGATTCGTATGGGTTAACGTGCGAAGAAGTGAACTTGGAAATATAGGAGAAGTTTTGGCAAAGCGGGCGAAGTCAGATACGCCAGGAATTGTTGTGTTGCGAGAGCCGTTGTATCCACCGCGAAGCACTAGCCCGCGATGGAATGAGAATTAACGAATATCTTTGTAGAAATACCAAGTAGAGGTATAGGAACCATCTGGGTTGAGTGCATACCGGGGAATTTCACCTGATTTCTGCCAGCCCCATCGTTCATAAATTCCATTTACTAAATACATGGTGGCTGAATCAAGATAGAGCAGTTCGATACCAACTGATTTAGCTGATTTCGTTGCCTGAGATTCAAGGAGTGAACCGACGCCCAACTTTTGATGAGCTGAGTGAACGAGAAGTTTTCGAAATTCTGCGCGGTGTCTTCCGTTTGCGCGTTGTTCGCGAGAAACGATGACACTTCCAACGCTCTGCCGGAACGTTCGCAATAGAACAATATTTCCGGTTGTGACTTTATTAAATTCAGTACGCCAGAAATCGGCGAATTCTTCTGATGTGGAATTGGCCATAAAACCAACGGAACTATTAGTGGAAACAGCATCGGCAAGGAGTGCGGTGAGATCTGCAAGGAGTGGCGCGGTTAATTCATCAGGGGAGTTGATCTGCCGAATTGAAATATCTGAAGTGTTCGGCGACATATCGTCATTCTAGAGATAGTTGTCTAGACTGCGGAAATGCCTTCATCTACCCGCACTATTACTGGCGCGCAGATAGATCAGCTATCAGATTTAGATGAAGTGATTGCTACCCAGCGAGAAGTTTTCGCAGCGTATAGCCGTGGTGAAGCGGTGATGGGTCCGCGGGCGATTATTTCCCAGAATGAGAATGCACAATTTTCTTATATCGCGCGGGCGTCGAAGAACGGTCCGACGATTGTGAAGTTTGGCAGCGTCGTTCCAGGTAATGCGAAAGTTTCGCTACCAGTTGTTCAAACAACAGTTGCCTTGATGGATGCACAAACAGGAAGTGCACAAACATTCTTTGATGGTGAAGCGATTACAAAGTGGCGAACCGTTGCAGCGAGTATGGCAGCAGCGAAAGAACTCTCAAATCCGGTCTCGACGATTGCAATCGTTGGGGTAGGTCATCAAGGACTTGCTCATGCAGAAGCTGCGGTCAAGGTATTTCGACCGAAGAAAATAATTCTTATAGGTCGTTCGAAAATTGATGCACCCCGTTATGAGTGTGACGTTGTCGTCTCCGATCGCATAGAAAGTGTGAATGAGGCTGATCTCATTTTTGTCTGTACTAACTCAGCAACTCCTGTCATTACACAGCCCCTCAAAGAGGGAGCGACCTGCATTGTTATTGGCTCGTTTGCCCCAAATCGTTCCGAAATCGGGGTAGCGGCGCTGTCTCAGGCAGATGCAGTATTTGGTGACGATAGTCAGACGATCACTGCGCAATGTGGATCGGTGATTGATGCTAAATGCCAGAACGTTGTGTCGATTGGCGATGTGTATAACGGAACGTTAAAGGGACGTAGCTCCGCAAACCACGTTATCTATTATTTCAGCGTGGGTCTGGGTATTCAGGATGCGGCGATGGCCGATTATGTTCTTTCAAAGCTCTCGAATGGTGCGCGATGAAAACTCTTGATGTTGCGAAAGTTATCGCGTCGCATTGGAAGATCAATGGCGAAGTAACACAACTTCCTGGTGAGCGAGACCTGAATTTCCTTGTCGCAGGCGAAGCGAAGTTTGTGGCGAAGATTTACGATGCCAGCGTTGAAGGAATTGCTGAGTGGCTTTCACTCCAGGATCGAGCTCTTGAATATTTAGCCGAAAAAGGCGTCACAC
>RFMS01000007.1 GCA_009927575.1 Actinomycetota bacterium | reverse complement strand
ATGTTCCACGAATTGTTCGCCCTCAATCGGATTCCAGTACGAGCACGTTGAGCATTGCTGAGAACGGCAAGAATTATTTAGTCCGAGTTTTAACCTGGGTTGATGGCGAACCATGGGCGAAGCGAGAGCGACATAGCGCTGAGGAGATTGAAGAGTTAGGTGTTCTCGTCGCTCATGTGGATCGAGTGCTGAAGGAGTTGCCCCTTTCAGGAAGCGATACCGCACAACTCACGCGACAATTTATGTGGAATATGACGCAGGCAGATCAGTTAGCGAAATCGACTCAATTGATTGCTGATGCCGAGATTCGTTCGATCGCAGAAGGTGTTCTTAAGACATTTACAGATGGCGTGAAACCAGTTCTGGATCGTATGCCAGCGCAACTGATTCATAACGATGCTAATGATTACAACATCATTGAAACCAAGTCAGGTGCGCATTTGATCGATTTCGGTGATGCCATCACCGCACCAAAAATTGTTGGTGTAGCGGTGGCGTGTGCGTACTTGGCATGCGCAAGCGATGATGCGACGAAAGACATTGCACAATTCCTCCGTGGATATCACCGGATTTCCCCACTTAGCCCCGATGAGATGCGAGTTCTCTATTCGCTCATCAAAGTTCGATTGGTATCTAGCGTCATTAATGCGGCGATACAACAAGCAAATCAACCGACCAATGAATATCTAGGGATCAGTCAATCAGTTGTGCCAGTAGCACTTAAAGCGTTACACGCATTTGATAGTAACCACGCGCTCTTTCGATTCCGTGATGCGATCGGTTTAGAGGCTAATCCAAACGCCAAGGCGATTCGTGACTATCTTCTGACTCGAGAATCAATCGCCGATGTTGTTGCGCCACCGTTTAAGAAAGCGAAAAAGACCTATATCAATTGGTCCTTTGATAACCCTGATATTCCACGCACGACGGATGCGATTAATGATTTGGTGAAACGTACTGGCGCAGATATCACGATTGGGTATTACTGCGAGAATAGAAATGTTTACGAAGGTGAAGCGTTTAACTTCACATCTCCAAGCGCCAGAACATTCCATCTCGGTGTCGATCTCGGTGCGCCTGCAGGATCGCGTCTATGCACCACTTGATGGTGTAATCGAACTCTTTAATGACAACGCTACGTATTTAGATTACGGACCAGTGGTGATTCTGCGCCATGAAACCGATACGAAGATTCCGTTCTGGACGCTCTA
>RFMS01000009.1 GCA_009927575.1 Actinomycetota bacterium | reverse complement strand
TCCGGTCGTCGTAGGTGCGAGCCCTTCCTGCTTTAGCGCTAAGAAAGCGTGTATCTCAAGACTCGATGGCCAAACTTTCGCTCTCCAACCCAAAGATAACCATCTGCAACCCAAACTGAGGAAGGCCAGCGAACTTCCGATTCACTTAATGCTGGACGTTTATCTGAAGAGTCGCTTCCTGCACCAATTATGGCGGTTGGTTCTGAGCCGCTCATAGCTGAAGAAAGTGACGACCAATAAAGAACTCGATGAAAACTTGTGTCCGCTACATAGAGCGATTCTCCAGAAGTCATGGCGTCAGCCGGCAAATTCATTGTGTAAGGCACTTTTCCGCTTGGCGCTACATCTTGTTTCAAAGTTGCGACATTCCAAACATTGATATGAACAGCGTTATACATGCTTATGCCTATGAGGTACTTACCATCCGCACGGATGCGATTTACCTCTGCCGAAATTGAGAAGTCAGGGCTATCAGACTTACCTGAAGGCAATCCTTTCCAAACATAAATCTTTTTCGCTTGACCATCCAAAATGTAAAAATACGTATCGTCAACTGCAACTCTGAGTGCGCCATCGAAGGTTACATTACCGATGGAGTCCTTGATGTTTAAGATTGGAACGTCGGTTGTACTTGTTGGAATTCCATTCCAAACTACGAATGTCTTTTCACCCGCTGCGGCGTAAATATCCTTGCCATCTAGTTTGCCGGTATCCGAAGAGTCGGGCTGGAAATCCATTGCCAATAAAGGATTTGGATCATTCTGATTCTGGGTAGTCCAGACCAAATCCGGTTTTGCACCGTCGGTAGCTGGGATCTTCTTCCACACATAGATTTTTCGATCAAAGTCACTATTTATTGCCATCGCACCGTTGAGCGTTGCGACTTGTGGATTGGTGATCATGAAATTTGTTAAAAGGGAATTCTCAACTTTCTGACCAATATAGTTTCCATTCCCTGCAACTGACTCCCCGTAGTACCCGGTTGAACCCAAGAAGAAATCTGCCTTTGCAGTGGTCGATGGGATTCCTTTGAATACTGATACTCGATTTCCGTTATATTCCGTTACGTACATATGGCCGTTTGCAATGGCGACATCTCCTCCGTCGCCGCCATCAAAAGGTGTACCCGAAGCAATGGTCGTACCTTCGGTATTAGTGGTGAGGTCGGCTGGAAATTCATGTAATTCGCGCATGAACACTAAATAACTCTTTCCAGATGAGTCGAAAGTTCCAACACCCCACTCTTTCAGATGATAATTTGGCGTAGCGGAACTACTAGTTGGCCAATTAAGAAATACGTGTGTTACAGCTTCAACTACATTCCCATTAGGTGCTTTTACATCGTCGCACTTTGAATTGTGTTCACCTACAAGTAAGCGAGTTCCATCGCTAGTAATCCCTCGTGGCGTTCCGATACAGGTAGCAGATGTGCCCGTGATACTAAATGACGCAGAGCTTGAACTTGAAGTTGGAAATGTGTTCCAGAATCGGAGTTCACTCTTTCCGGTTAACGAAGCAACTACTTTCCTACCATCAGACCATATTCCCCACGGCCAGGCATCAGCCCCCAGGTCAATTGCAAAACTCGCGCTTGCTCCTGTAGAAGTTGGCATAGAGTTCCATACCAAAATCCGGTTGTTGTCAGAGTCAGCAACCAGGAATTTGTTGTCTGGCGTTATGACTGCATCACTTGGCCAGTTACATTGGTTTAAACCAGTTCCAGATGAAGTAGAAGTCGTATTTTGTTGGCAGAGAACAAAATCTGGAAGCGTTGATCCTGAGGTAGGCGCTGTATTCCAAACCAAAATTCTATTATTTACGCGATCCATCAAAACTAAGTTTGTTCCATTGGTTGCAAGTCCACTTGGATGATCATAAACACCAGTTCCTGATGTTGAAGCGAGCCCAAGTGCAGATAGATAAGAAGTTGGCCGAGCCGCAGATGTGATTGATGTACCGGTTCCATTAGTAAGTGCGGAATAAGTACTCGAAACTTCGGTCACGGGTGATGAAGCTTGAATGGTTTGAGTTTTTTGTGGAGTGGGTTGCGTACTTGATTGATTTGTCGGCTGTGGATTTTGTTGTTGAGGCTGTGTATTTTGTGGCTGATCAATTCTCCATTGCCAAGTTAATTTTCCAGAAGGATCAACAACACAGACAAGATCTCTTCCGCTAACTGTAAAAAGTTGTCCTGCGCTTGGACATAACACCCCAACAGTTGAAGTTATTGGATCTTTTTGCGCTGGCATTTGAGAAGGTTGAGGTGTGGGCTGTGGAGTGGAAATCGTCACGGCAACGCCTTTATCCCAAACTAACTTCTTCCCTGACTTAATGCACGTGTATTTCTTTCCCGCAACGGTCTTAGTTATACCCGCTTTTGAACAAGTAGTTCCAGAAATCGTTGCGGCATTCGATTCGGGATAAATAGACACTAAAGCCCACAGGGTCAGGATTGCTACTATCCGTGCACTTCTTGGCATAGTCATAGACTATGAAATAAAAGTTGTTTTCGGAAGCGCCTATACTTCACGAGTCAAAAATATCCGGAATTCGATTAGGAATAAAAGCAAAAGTGATGGAAAATATGTTCAATTCTTTTTACTCATAGAGTATGTAGTGCGAGGGGCAGTAGCTCAGTTGGTTAGAGCCCCGGACTCATAATCCGGTCGTCGTAGGTTCGAGCCCTACC
>RFMS01000054.1 GCA_009927575.1 Actinomycetota bacterium | reverse complement strand
CCAAAGAATCCACCGAAGTATCGAATTCTTGTAGTGATGGCAACAAATATGCCAGAAGCTCTCGATGAGGCGTTGCTACGTCCTGGACGTATTGATCGCATGTATCGAGTGGGTTACCCAAGTAAAGCTGGACGAGTTAGAACCTATGAAGGCTATCTCGCAAAAGTTTCCCATTCACTCACAACTGAAGAGATCGATAAATTAGCAACGATTACTCCATACGCGACCGGCGCATCAATCAAAGATCTCATCAACGAAGCGCTGATCATGGCGATCCGCAATGGTCGTACATCAATTATTTGGTCTGATGTACTGCGCGCTAAACAATTGAAAGAACTCGGACCTGCTGAAGATGTTGAATACATCGAACGAGAGCGCCACGCAGTTGCAGTTCATGAAGCCTGCCATGCTGTGATGGCTCATCTCACGCGTCGTCATATGTCGATTGATCTTGCAACCATTGAAAAAGGCTCAGATTATTTAGGAATGGTGGCCAGTATTCCGCCAGATGATCAATTCACACGTTGGCGAACAGAGTATGAATCTGACATTTTGGTTTCACTGGCTTCACTTGCAGGTGAACGAATGTTCTTTAACGGCGATAACTCATCTGGAGTTTCTGGTGATTTAGAGAGTGCAACAACCGTTGCGGCTTTGATGGAAGGTCAATGGGGAATGGGTTCAACCGTCTCTTCCTATGCATCGAGTCGAAGGTTAGAAATCGGCACTCCTGGTGGTGGAAAACCAAAAGATGACAACAGTAAAGAGATGAAGCGCGCGCTGGCTGATCGCATCGAAGATAATTTGGCGACGCTACTTCGTCGGGCAGAAGAGATTCTGCGAGAGCATCGTGAGAAAGTTTTGAGTCTGGCTCATGCGTTGGAAACCCATAAAACGTTGAGTGGCGATGATGTTGTTGCGGTACTCGAAGGCGCTCAAGGTCCATTAGCTGATGGTCGTCCGTATACCAATCCAGAGAATATTGCTGCGATTGAGCGATATCACTTGGCTGCAGTGACAGCACACGCCGAACATAAAAAACCTGAAGTGGCGTTACCTATCCTCGGGTAACCTTTGAACATGGGTCCGGGCGGAATAGCAGTAATCATCCTCGCGTCAGCAGCGGCGGTAATAGCTATCGCGATCGCCTATGCAGTGATCCGACTCGGTCGGGTTATCGATCAATTTTCCAAGGCAATTAAAGATGTCACTAACGAAACCACTCCATTGTTGGAAGAAGTAACAACTACGGTGAAGTTAGTTAATGGTCCGCTAACAAGTTTGAACAAGGTGACGAAAACCGTTGAAGATGTCACAACAAAAATTGCTGGATCAACCTCTGGTTTTCTCGACAAGAATGACATTGCTATGAAAGTTGCTGGGGGATTGCTCAGCGCAGCTAAATTGCGTAAGAAGAGTTCCAAAAAGAAATCACGACGTAGAAAAGATTACGACGAAGAGGATTTTGACTAAGTGGAATCAGCGGAGATTCGTTCACGCTGGTTACGATTCTTTGAATCTGGAAGCCGAACCGGTCTTACTCATACCGTTGTTCCATCCGCTTCATTAATTCTTAACGATCCCAACCTGCTCTTAGTTAACGCAGGTATGGTGCCATTCAAGCCTTACTTTCTTGGCGAGATGGCGCCGCCGTATTCGCGTGCAACGTCAGTTCAAAAGTGCGTACGAACGCTTGATATTGATGAAGTAGGAAAGACAACGCGACATGCATCGTTCTTCCAGATGTGTGGAAATTTTTCCTTCGGGATTATTTCAAAGAAGGCGCTATCGAGATGGCGTGGGAGCTTTTAACTAAGCCAATCTCAGATGGTGGATATGGATTTCCAGAATCTAAATTGTGGGTAACGGTTTATCTCGATGACGATGAAGCAGCTGATATCTGGCATAAGAAGATTGGTGTTCCAAAGGAACGCATTCAACGACGTGGCATGGCAGATAACTTCTGGTCGATGGGCGTCCCTGGGCCATGCGGACCATGCTCTGAAATTTATTACGACCGCGGACCTGAATATGGAAAAGATGGCGGACCGGTTGCTGACGAAGATCGTTATCTTGAAGTGTGGAACCTGGTTTTCATGCAGAATGTTCGTGGTGATGGTCCAGGTAAAGAGAACTATCCAATTCTTGGCGAGCTTCCTGCAAAGAATATTGATACTGGTCTTGGGTTAGAACGCACCGCAGCGTTACTACAAGGTGTTGAAAACATTTATGAAATCGACACCACGATGCAGATTCTCTCTAAAGCATCCGAACTTGCTGGTGTGAAGTACGGATCATCACAGAAGAACGATGTCTCACTTCGCGTTGTTGCAGACCATGCTCGCACTGCGTTGATGTTGATTGGTGATGGTGTAACACCTGGGAACGAAGGCCGTGGCTACATTTTGCGCCGCATGATGCGACGAACAACGCGAAATATGCGCCTCCTTGGAGCGCCAGATCACACGATGGTGGAGCTCATTGATGCATCGTTGCGCGCGATGGGTCCGCAATACCCGGAACTTGTTACAGATAGAAAGCGAATAGTTCAGTTGCTGAAGCGGAAGAAGCAACATTCTTACAGACACTTAAGAGCGGTACGCAGATCTTTGATATGGCGAGCACCGCTGTGAAGAAATCTGGTGGCGATCGATTGGCTGCAGAAGAAGTTTTCAAACTCCACGATACGTATGGATTTCCCTTTGATCTCACGTTAGAAATGGCAACCGAGCAAGGTTTATCAATTGATGCTGATGGTTTTAAACGATTAATGAAAGAACAGAAAGATCGCGCAAAAGCTGATGCAAAAGCAAAGAAGACTGGCCACACCGATTTAACGGAATATCGCCGAATCTTCGACAGCTCTGGCAAGACGGAATTTATTGGATATCAATCGCACTCCAGCGAAGCGAAATTAGCTGCGTTACTC
>RFMS01000055.1 GCA_009927575.1 Actinomycetota bacterium | reverse complement strand
ATATCGCAATTAAACGCTTCACAGAACCAGATCAACTCCCGAAGAGTTTCGTCTGTGCCAAGTGATGGAAGGAGAAGAACTTTTGTGTCGTCATGTTCTTGGATGGCACTTTTTACTCGAGCCTGTGCCGCAGAGTCGAAATCCTTGATCAATATGTTCACTTGAACTTTTAAGCCGTAGTGTTTATTTCGGCGGATCCAATCAATGTAGCGACCATTCTCAACCGAATCACTTCCGATGACAAGAAGATTAGAGCGAATTTCAATCTTGCTCTTCACAAATCGTTCAATCACGTAGTTTGCAACAGCACGTAAAGACGAGAACGCGACTACCGAGAGTAAGAAGATTGTTGAAATCAAAAGTCGAGAGAGTGAAATCTTGAGAGTAAAGCAGATAAATCCAATTGTGAAGAAGAAAAGTGCGGTTGTCTTTAAGGCTTGCTTGAGTCGCACAAAGTAATCAAGTGGGCGAATCTGTTTATATGTATTAAAAATGGCGAGCGTTGTTAGCCAGCCAACTCCGAGAACAAAGAGGAAGTGACGGTATTGAATGGAAACATCGCCAACATTAAGTTCATTTGTTGCTTCAAGTTCTGCGAACCGGATGAAATATCCAGCTCCGATTGAGAGTGCACAGCAATGATGTCGGAGAGAAAGAAAATGAGTTCAGGTAATCCAGTGAGACGTTTTTTCTGAATTGACTTCGGCGCGATAGAAAGTTGTGCAACAGGTCGCTCTGTTTTTGTTTCCCGCTTCTTCGTTTCAAGCACAGCGCACCTCCAAATGAGAGGTAGCCGTGTGGCGCATGTGAGGAAACATAGGCGCGAGGCTATTGAAATCGGACATATCGCCCTATTCCGAAGTAGGGTTTTCCATACCTATTAGGGGTAATAAATGGTGAAATCCAGTGGAATACGACCTGAATTGAGCCTGACCAAGTGCGAGGAGCGATCATTAATCAACGACTTGCTCGCATCCTCATCATCGATGATGACGCGCTCATCCGCTCCTCTTTATCTACAGCGCTTAATTCCTTAGGAATAGAAGTTGTGGGAACTGGCGCAACTGCGCGCGAAGCTCTCAATCTCGTCACAGAACATAAACCTGATGTCGCACTTCTGGATATGGATCTCGGTGTTGGACCAAACGGAATTGATATCTCCAATGCCATAAGGAAACAGTTACCCGGAATTGGCTTAGTTTTTCTTTCAAGTTTTTCTTCACCAAAGTTTGCGCCAAATTATGAGCAGATGCCGATTGGTTCGCGATTTCTCACTAAAGGCGAGATGAGCGATATGCAGATGCTCGTCAATCGAATATTGCAAGCAAAAAGTATCCGTTAATCCATGATTCATCGAAGCGAAATGATGAAATTGAATTAACGTCACAACAAGTAACTCTTCTTAAATATCTAGCCGAAGGTCTAACAACAAGTGAGATTGCTTCTCGACTTTCGATTTCAGAGAAAGGTGTTGAGGCAAATATCGCTCGACTGCAAACAATTCTTGATGTAAGAAAATCCAGCGAGAAGAATTTACGAGTCAGTTTGGCTCGCGCTTATTTTCGATTGACAGGTAAGATTAATGAATAAGGATGATCTTTCGTTTAAGTTTCTTACCTTCTACAGATTCTCGTGGTTGGCTTTTGGTTTATATCAACCTGCCTCAGCCGGAGCTGTGTACCTAGTTCTTTACAATCAATTCAACGTTCCAAATTCTGCTCTTATGGCTTTGGGAGTCGCTCTCTTCACTAATGCTGCAATGCTGCCAGTTTTGCTTATTGGTCAGAAAATTCTCGACAAGATCTCCAATGAATTGCTCTTCAAACAGATGGTGATCGTCGTGCTGGTTGCAGCTGGAGCTATTCGAGGTCTTACCTTCTTCTATAGCGCTGAGCTCTTCGGATTCACCAACCCCACCACCTTGCTTTATCGAATGATCAATTCGACTACGAATGCTGTCTTCTTCCTGCTCTTTTGGAGCGTAGGAATTCAGAAGCAGCGGAGTCTGGATGCTCGCTATCGCTCATTTATGGTGGACAAGTTGATCTCCGAAACTCAAAAGTATCGATTTGATAGTGCGCAAGAGATTAATCAAGCTCTCAATTCAGTGAATCTTATGAAGAGCGATCTCAAATCCATTATGAATAAAGACAGCACAGTGGATTCCTCAAAGTTAATGCTGGCCGCATCCAAGATTGGCACGGTATTAAAGGAACAGATCAAACCCATGGGCGAGCGTCTGTATAGCGAGAGCATCCTCACGCCACCTAAATCAAAATTCTTTGCCACGCTATTTAAAAGCGTAAACAACTTTAACTATTCGATTCGATTAACAACAGGATTAATACTCATACTTTCGTTCTTCAACTGGAAGAGTATTTATAATTTGCAATCAACAATTATTTCTACATTAGCTGCCACCGCTTTGTATCTATTTCCAGCACTTCTACATCGTTGGTATGTAAATAAATTTCCTAATTGCTTACAGCGTGCCAATCGAATCTTCTTGCTTTATTTATGCACCCATTCGTACTCGCAATATTTAGTAAGCAAGAATTTCAATATAGATTATGGGCTACACCCACTTATTTCAGTATTAATTTTGTTGCCATTCACACCTGGCATCGCCTTGCTTAGCGCGTGGTTAAAGCAATCATTTGCTGATAAACGCCATCTCCTTTTAAGTTTGGGAGAATCTCAAGCCATCCAAGAAGCACAAAATGCTTCTACCTTGGCAGCGATGGGAATCAGTGATCGGCGAATGATTACTGCTTTTCTTCACAACTCGGTTCAATCCGAGCTTCAAGGACTGCTTAAGCAACTCGAGAAAGCGGTTGCGACAAATTCACCAGAACTTTCCCGCGAAGCGATGGAGAAACTCAATAGCTATATCAATCGATCTGCACGCGATGATTTTGAACTTGTAGCAACAAATCCCGAGAAACGCTTTGAAAAGCTCTTGGTGGCTTGGGATGGAATTGT
>RFMS01000008.1 GCA_009927575.1 Actinomycetota bacterium | reverse complement strand
AATACTTCCGGTGAACTCACTTCATAACGAAGCGTGTCGAGAAATTCATTGGCATCAACTGTTTCTTGTTGCCACTCATGGAGTTGGCGCAACCAGAGTAGATCCGGCGTTTGATTCTCTTTCGCGGCATCTTTCGAGAGCTTGTATTTCCAATGCGCTGCGATACCGAATTCAGCGCGGGCATGCATGTCATAGGTGCGGATCTGAATTTCTACCGCTTTGCCATGTGGGCCGATAACAGTTGTGTGAAGTGATTGATAGAGATTGAACTTCGGCATGGCGATGTAATCTTTAAATCGTCCTGGCACAGGGCTCCAACGCGCGTGAACTGCTCCGAGAACTGCGTAGCAATCGCGAACATCCTCAACCAAAATTCGAACGCCGACTAAGTCATAGATATCTTTAAACTCACGGCCACGGATCACCATCTTTTGATAGACGCTATAAAGATGCTTCTGTCGCCCATTTACTTCAGC
The DNA here is from genome assembly GCA_009927575.1 of Actinomycetota bacterium. GTDB lineage: Bacteria > Actinomycetota > Actinomycetes > Nanopelagicales > Nanopelagicaceae > UBA7398. The sequence continues at coordinate 3,994 of RFMS01000008.1, read as the reverse complement.
TTTGATCCGCTCCTCTTTGAGGTCAGATTTCAACGCCTCAACAACTTCTAGCGTCATCTTTTCCCGTTCAGGTGAACGCTCCGCAATCAGCCGTTCAATCTCTTCGTATTTCTTCGGTTCTAACGTTTTAAACGAAAGATCTTCCAGCTCCCACTTAATCGAGTTGATACCTAATCGATTAGCAAGCGGAGCGTAAATCTCAAGAGTTTCTTTTGCTTTACGTTGCGCAGATTCGAGAGATACATATTTCCACGTTCGAGCGTTGTGGAGACGATCGCAGAGTTTGATCACTAAAACGCGGATATCTTTCGACATCGCGACAACCATTTTTCGAACAGTTTCGGCCTCAGCGCTCGGTCCGTACGTGAGCTTGTCGAGTTTTGTTACGCCATCAACGAGGTTTGCTACTTCATCACCAAAATCTTTTCGCGCTTCAGCAAGTGAATAAGGCGTATCTTCAACAGTGTCATGAAGGAGCGCGGCTATCAACGTTGGAACATCAAGACCAAGTTCGGCAAGAATTTCTGCAACGGCAACCGGATGAGTGATGTAGGGATCGCCAGATTTTCGCTGTTGACCTTCATGCGCGCGTTCGGCAGTTTCATACGCTCGCTCTAAGAGCGCTATTTCGCTACGAGATGCGCTCTTGCGCAAGCGCTTTGCAATCGTATCGATAGAAGCGCTCATAGAAATTTACTTGCGGTGTTTACGTTTCCGTTTAGGTTGGTTACGTGGTCCGCGTGGACGATCATCAACGAGCGTTGGTGTTGATGAAGCTGACGCTGTTGAGCTCTGTCCTAGTACTGGTTGCGTTGCGCCACCACGTGCCATCACTCTCTTATGGAGCGCTTGCATTGCAGGTTCGCGTTCGCGCAATTGCGCCAACATTGGAGTCGCAATAAAGATTGACGAATAGGTACCGGTTGCAAGACCAATAAAGAGCGCCAAACTCAAATCTTTCAAAGTTCCGGCACCGAGAAGACCTGCGCCGACGAACAAGATTGAACCAACTGGCAAGAGCGCAATCAACGACGTGTTGAATGATCGAACCAAGGTCTGGTTCACTGCAAGATTTGCTGCTTGTGAGTACGTCATCTTCGATGCGGATGTGATGGTGCGAGTATTTTCGCGAACTTTGTCGAAGACAACCACGGTGTCATAGAGCGAATAACCAAGGATGGTGAGGAATCCAATAACCGTCGCAGGCGTTACATCAAAGCCCACGAGCGCATAAATTCCAACGGTAATAAAGACGTCATGGATAACAGCAACGATGGCAGAGATAGCCATCTTTGGTTCAAAAGCCATTGCTAGATAGAGCAGAACAACAACGATGAAACCAATCAAGCCGTAGAGAGCTTTACGAGTGATCTCTTTACCCCAGGACGGTCCGATACTTTGGGTATCGATTGATTCAACACTGACGCCAAATTTTGCAGCGAGCGCATCTTGAACGGCATTGGTCTGAGCATTTGTTAACGCGCCAGTCTGAACTCGAACTTTGTTATTACCAATCTTTTGAACGATAACTTCATTCGAGACACCGGCACTGGCAACCGCAGTACGTGCGCTCTCAATAGACGCGCTACTTGTCGTGACGGTAAAAGCAGAACCGCCTTTAAATTCAATACCTAATTTCAAACCTTGGAAGCTGAGCGCAATAACAGATGCAAGAATCAGTAACCTGAGAAGGCGTACCAACGACGACGCTTGCCGATGAAGTCGATTGATTTCTCACCGCGGTAGAGACGACCGCCAATTCCGGATAGAGCTGACATATCACTCTCCCCCTTTCGCGTTCTCTGCATTTGAATTGCTCTGCACCACACCTAAGCTTCGAGGCGAGAAGCCACTGAGTGAATGACCGCTTGCGAAGAAATGTTGTGACGCAAGTAGCGTGACAAGTGGTTTGGTGAAGAAGAAGACAACAACGAGATCAACAACAGTTGTGAGGCCGAGTGTGAATGCGAATCCGCGAACTCCGCCAACTGCAAAGACATAAAGCAGAACCGCTGCGATCATCGAGACTAAGTCAGCAACGATGATTGTTCGGCGCGCACGAGCCCAACCGGTTTCCACGGCAGAGCGAAGTGATCGACCTTCACGGACTTCATCACGGAGACGTTCGAAGTAGACGATAAAGGAGTCAGCGGTAATACCGATTGACACGATAGCGCCAGCAATACCAGCAAGCGTGAGCGTAAATCCAATGGTTTCACCGAGCACTAAGAAGAGCGCAAAAATAATTGCGGCAGCTACTAAGAGAGAGCCCACTGAAACAAGGCCCAATCCGCGGTAATACAAGAGAGAGTAAAGAACGACGAGCAAGAGTCCTAGTCCACCAGCAAGCAAGCCCGCATGGAGTTGATCATTACCAAGCGTTGGTGAAATCTGTTGCACTTCGCCACGATCGAAAGCCAATGGCAGAGCGCCGTACTTGAGCACGTTCGCTAAATCTGTTGCATCTGTTTGAGTAAAGGAACCTGTGATTTGCGCATTTCCTGCGGTAATCGCTTCATTGATGCGCGGTGCTGAGACAACTAAACCATCTAGAACAATTGCTACTTGATTTTGCGGTGTGGCAAGTCCTGTGACACGAGTGGTGAGTGCACCGAATTTCGATGTTCCTTCGTTGTTGAAATTGAGAAGTACATACCAACCAGCAGCGCCTTGTTGATCAATGGCAGCAGCAGCTTTTGAAACATCTCGGCCGACAACTTCAGCTGGTGCTAGTACATATTTATTAATACCTACGCGATCGCAGGCAACGATTGCGGATGCCGCATCATCGCCACCGCCTGCTTGTCTATTTGTTGCAACCGAACAATCCAAGGCAGCAAATTTCGCGGCAATATCTGCGGTAATACCTGCTGGCAAGGTTGCGGTCGCAGTATCGGTTGTTAAAGATTTTGCATTCGCTGTTCCTTCAGCAAGAACTTGGCGGAATCGAAGTTCTGCAGTCTGTCCGACGAGTTCAACAACGCGACGGCCGGTATCGCCAGGTACTGAAATAACAATCTGACGGTTAACGCCACTTCCCTGAGATGACACTTCTGATTCAGCAACACCGAGTGAGTTCACACGTTGACGAATAATTCCTACAGCTTGATCAATCGCTTCGGACGTTACTTTTCCACTCTCTCCTGGTGCGATACGTGGTTGAAGCGTCACGCTCGTACCGCCGCGGAGGTCGAGACCTAACTTGACCGAGGTCGCTCCTTGCACGAACGCAATCGCAAAGAGCGCAATGATCGCGATGAGGAGAATTCCGATGGTTCGACCAGGATGTCCTTGAGCTGGACGAGTCGAAGTAGGTCTAGTGGATTGTGACGACATGAGAGCGCAGTCTAGGCATCTTCGGCAGGCATGTCGAAAATCGTCGGCAATGTAGCGGGTGGCACTTTTCCTAGATGGCGCCAGGCGTTCGGCGTTGCAATACGGCCTCGTGGCGATCTGGCGATAAATCCTGCTCTCACCAAAAACGGTTCTGCTACTGATTCGATTGTTTCTCGCTCTTCCCCAACTGCAATCGCTAAAGTCGAAAGTCCTACTGGTCCGCCATTGAATTTTTCAATCAACGCAGTGAGAACTGCGATATCGAGTCGATCAAAACCTTGAGCATCGACTTCATACATTGTTAAGGCATTAACAGCATGATCTAACGAGATATTGCCATCGCCATGCACTTGTGCGAAATCACGGACTCTGCGAAGTAACCGGTTAGCAATTCGCGGCGTTCCTCGCGACCGTTTACCAATCTCCCCAATTGCATCTAATGAGATTTCAATCCCTAATAATTGCGAACTTCTCGAAATTATATTTTCGATATCTGCTACGTCATAGAAATCTAAATGCGCCGTAAATCCGAATCGATCACGGAGCGGTGCCGGCAATAACCCAGCTCTTGTTGTTGCGCCAACAAGTGTGAAGTGTGGAAGTTCTAATGGAATCGCTGTTGCGCCAGGACCTTTACCGACAATGACATCTACTCGAT
>RFMS01000010.1 GCA_009927575.1 Actinomycetota bacterium | reverse complement strand
CAGAACAGAAAAAGTGTGATCGAGATGGCCATGCGTCAATAACGCAGCGACAGGTTTGAGATGAAACTTTTCTATACATTCAGAAATTTCTGGAACAAAATCTGGAATAGCAATTCCTGGGTCGACGATGATGCACTCTTGGTTTTTTCCAGTGGCAAGGACCCAGCAATTAGTGGCGAAGAACGGGGCGACCAGATTCTCAACGAGCACGCAGCTCCCCTCCCTCGAAATTGCCTTCCGGTACGCGTAGGTGAACCGACTATTTTCGCTCCGAAGGACTTCAGGGTACCTTTACCCGCAGTTACCGCATACAACCCATAGCGAATGTCGTACACCGACTACCGCGCAACGAAAGAGATGGACAACATGGAGAATATTTCACCGGCATCAGCTCTTATTGGAGATCCATCTAAATACGGTCGGGTTGCAGAAGACGGAACCGTATACGTCATCACCGGTGAAGGTGAGAAAGCAGTTGGTTCCTATCCCGGAAAAACTGCGGAAGAAGCACTCGCCTACTTTGTTAGAAAATTCGAAGCACTTGCCTCTGAAGTAGCGCTCCTTGCCGCTCGCATTAAAAGCGGAGCGATGGTCCCTTCAGATGCCCATGCAGCAGTAGAAAAATTGCGTAGCCAAGTTAAAAATCTCAATGGTGTAGGAAATCTCGCCGCTCTTCATTTATCTGTTGAACAGATTCCTGCGCTCATTGATGAACATAAAGCGATGTATGAAGCGCGAAAGGCTGCCGAAGCAGCAGCAAAAGCTGTTAAACGAGCAGAGGCTCTTGCAGCGAAAGAGAAAATTGTCGCGGAAGCAGAGATGCACGCTCTCTCCGAAAATTGGAAGCTAACAAGTGAACGCCTTAAGTCTTTACTCGACGAGTGGAAGAAAGCGCCACGCCTCGATAAGAAATCAGATAGCGAATTATGGAAGCGTTTCTCGGCTTCCCGTAATAAATTCGATAAGCGACGCCGACAACACTTTGCCGGCTTACTTGCTCAACAATCACAAGTGAAGAGCGCAAAAGATGCGATTGTTACTCAGGCAGAAGCGCTGGCTAACTCCACCGATTGGGTTAACACTGCTCGCAAGTACAAATCGTTGATGGATCAATGGAAAGCATCAGGTCGTGGAAAGAAGAGCGATGATGCAAAGCTCTGGTCACGATTTAAAACCGCGCAAGATACATTCTTTGCTGCAAAGAACGCTGATCTTGAGAAGCGACAAGGTTCTATGGCAGAAAATCTTGTGAAGCGTGAGGCGCTCATTGTGGAATTCGAAGCTCTCCTTCCAATCTCAAACCTTGAAGAGACCAAGAAGAAGTTCCGCGATTTAGATAATCAATGGCGCAAGCTCGGTCCTGTCGATCGAGTCAAGCGAGCTGGCCTCGATAAGCGCTTTGCTGTTGTTGCGCAAGCTCTCGAAGAGGCTAAACAGGAGCATTTCCGTAAAACAGATCCCGCGGCAAAAGCTCGTGCTAACGATGTTGTGTCCCAACTTGCAGAAGCAGTTGCTAATTACGAACGCCAAGCTGAAAAGGCAGAGGCTGCAGGTAATTCGAAGAAAGCTCAAGAAATGCGGGAAGCTGCTGCTGCTCGAAAGTTATGGCTCGAGGAAGCGCAAAAAGGTCTCTCGTCGTTTACGAGTTAGTTACTCGATAGACGTCATAGACGCCATCCACCATTCGCACGGCTGATAACACTGCATCTAAATGCGTGGCATCTGCCATCTCAAATGAAAATCGTGAGTACGCAGTTCGATCTTTCGCCGTTGTCACTGACGCACTCAAAATATTTACTTGTTGATCTGACAGCGTTCGCGTGACATCAGAAAGTAAGCGCGCGCGATCGAGTGCTTCAACTTGGATATTGACCAAATAAACGCTCTTTGCAGTGGGATCCCACTTCACTGCAACAATCCGGTCGCCTTGATGGCGTTTCAGATCATCGACATTGACACACGATCTTCGATGAACGCTCACACCACTTCCCGAGTGATAAATCCAGTGATCTCATCGCCCGGCACTGGCGTGCAGCAGCGAGCAAGTTTTACCAAAACATCTCCGACGCCTTCGACAATAACTCCAGACGTACTTCGGAGCGCGGGTGTGAATTGTGCACCGCCGAGAATTACTTCTGGAATTGGGTCTTCATGTGCATCATCAACGCCGAGTGTTGCTGTGAGTTTTTCGACAACGTTCTGACTTGAAACATGGCCATCGCCAACTGCGGTGTAGAGCGATTCAATATCTGGATAATGAAGTTCGTGCGCTAATTCAAGGAGCGCTTGACCAGCAAAGATTTTCTGAAGTGGCAAACCAGCTTTACGCATCTGGCGAGCAATAGATTCGCG
>RFMS01000163.1 GCA_009927575.1 Actinomycetota bacterium | reverse complement strand
ATGAGCGCTGAATCATCGCAATTGATAGAAACTCTTAAAGCAGAATCTGGGATGAGAAACTTTGCCGAACCAGCTCGAGTAGCAGAGTTAAAGAGTGGCGACGAATTAAACCTTGCTGGAATGAAAATTTCTGCGATTCATGCGCCGGGCCATACGCGCGGTTCGATGATGTTCCGCATTAGTGATGGCAGACCGGAAGACGAGGTGCTGATTTCAGGTGATGTGCTCTTTGCCGGTTCGATCGGTCGTACAGATTTACCAACTGGCTCGATGACCGAAATGACGAAAACTCTCCGTGAAAAGGTGCTTCCGCTACCTGATTTCCTCAGAGTCTTGCCCGGACACGGACCCGAGACCACGATCGAAAGAGAGCGCACAAAAAATCCATATTTGAGAGAATTGCGCTCATGAAATTTCAAGCACCGAAAGGCGTGAGCGAATACGTCCCACTTCGCTCCAATGCGTTTGAACGAGTGCGCGATGGGTTGATCGCACCAGCGAAGGCTGCTGGTTATGAACTTTTAGAGCTTCCTGTTTTTGAAGATACTGAACTTTTTACTCGTGGTGTTGGTGAATCAACAGATGTTGTTTCGAAAGAGATGTACACCTTCGAAGATCGTGGTGGTCGATCAATATCACTTCGCCCAGAAGGAACTGCTGGAGTTATGCGTGCAGTCATCGAACACAATCTTGATCGAGGGCAGTTACCGGTAAAAGTTTGGTACACCGGTCCATTTTTCGAGCAGAACGGCCACAAGCTGGCAGGTATCGCCAGTTCTATCAAGTGGGAATAGAAGCGATTGGACTCAACGATCCAGCGATCGATGCTGAAGTTATTTCGGTGGCATATTTTGGTTATCGAAACCTTGGGTTAAAGAAATTTCGTCTCGATGTCACGTCATTAGGCGATAGCACATCCCGTGCTCATCACCGCGTTGAGTTGATGAAATTCATTGACGCCATGAATATCGATGATGCTACTCGAGCGCGAGCGACACTCAATCCACTTCGACTCTTTGATGATAAGCGAGAAGATGTTGCACGGCAGATGGCTAGCGCACCGCTACTGAGAGATTTTCTTACTGAAGAAAGTAAGAACCATTTCGCACAGGTGTTGTCCTATCTTGATGCGTTAGAGATTCCGTATTCACTCAATCCGCGAATGGTGCGAGGTTTGGATTATTACACCGGTACAACATTTGAATTCGTTCATGAATTACTTGGAGCACAATCTGGAATTGGTGGCGGTGGTCGTTACGACGGATTGATGGAATCACTTGGAGGACAGAAACTTTCTGGAATTGGATTTGGTCTTGGCGTTGATCGAACTCTGCTTGCATGCGAAGCAGAAGGAATCGATTACTCCACAACGAATACACCTGACCTCTTCCTTATTCCACTTGGTGATGGCGCAATGAACAACGCTCTTGCGCTGGCAGGCAAATTACGGAATGCCGGGTTTATCGTTGATCTTGCCTTCGGCGATCGTTCACTCAAGGGTGCAATGAAGGCGGCAGATAAATCGGGTGCTCGATTCTCACTTGTATTAGGGGAAGATGAAATTGCTTCTGGTCGGGGAGAGTTAAAGGAGATGAGCACTGGAAGTGCGCAATCAGTTACTCTTAGCGCCTTAGAAAGTGCGCTATCAGCGCGCTAATTGCGCGATTTCCACGAAAGGCAAGTGAGTGCTTCGAACACATAACGCTGGCGATATTCGCGCGAGCCATATTGGCCATGAAATAACGCTTGCTGGCTGGGTAGCCAGACGGCGCGATCATGGTGGAGTTGCCTTTATCGATCTTCGAGATGCCTCTGGGTCGGTTCAGGTGGTTATCTCCGATGAAAAAATCGCAGGCGAATTACGTGCCGAATGGTGCGTATTAGTAACTGGCACAGTTATTAAACGTCCGGTCGGAAATGAGAACCCTGCACTACCGACTGGTGAAATCGAAGTTGAATGCAGCAGATTAGAAGTTTTAAGTGAAGCAGCGCCGTTGCCATTTCCGGTAGATAGTGGCGATACCTCAAACATCAGCGAAGAAGTTCGATTGAAGTATCGTTATCTCGATCTCCGTCGTGAAATTCCCGCGCGCAATTTACGATTACGTTCACAAGTAACGGCATCAATTCGCCAATCTATGACAGATCTTGGCTTTCTTGAGATTGAGACTCCTTATTTAACTCGTTCTACTCCTGAAGGTGCACGCGACTTTCTCGTTCCAGTTCGATTGCAACCTGGAAGTTGGTATGCCCTTCCGCAATCGCCACAATTATTTAAACAGCTTTTAATGGTTGCAGGTATGGAGAAGTACTACCAAATTGCGCGCTGTTTCCGCGATGAAGATTTCCGAGCTGATCGCCAGCCAGAATTTACCCAACTCGATATAGAAATGTCTTTTGCAGATCAGGCGGATGTCATCGCCGTAGCGGAGAACGTATTGCGAAAAGTATTCAAGGAAACGATTGGTTATCAGATTCCGCAGTCAATTCCGCATATGACCTATCACGAAGCGATGCGTCGATTTGGTTCCGATAAACCAGATATGCGATTTGGAAATGAGATAGTTGAAGTAACGTCATTTTTTGCAGAAACAACTTTCAGAGTCTTTCAAGCTGAGTATGTTGGCGCTGTTGTTATGCCTGGTGGTGCGAGCTCGCCTCGACGTGAACTCGATGCGTGGCAAGAGTGGGCTAAAGCACGTGGCGCAAAAGGTTTGGCATATATCTTGGTCGGTGAAGACGGAACGTTAAGCGGTCCAGTTGCGAAGAATTTAAGCGAGAAAGAGAGCGCTGGAATCGCACACGAAGTCGGTGCAAAGAATGGTGACGCGATTTTCTTCGCGGCAGGAGATGTCCGATCTTCGCAAGCGCTATTAGGCGCTGCTCGTCTTGAGATTGGCGAACGGTGCAATCTCATTGACCGCAACGCATGGGAATTCTTGTGGGTCGTTGATGCGCCAATGTTTGAACCAACTGAAGAAGGTGGTTGGACTGCAGTGCATCATCCATTTACTGGACCTAAACCAGAGTTTGAAAATACTTTTGAGAGCGATCCAGCATCGGCCCTTGCCTATGCCTATGACATTGTTTTAAACGGCAGTGAAATCGGTGGTGGATCCATTCGTATCCATCGTCGAGATATACAACAGAAAGTTTTTAAAACCATCGGATTATCAGCGCAAGAAGCAGAAAGTAAATTTGGATTCTTGCTCGAAGCATTTAACTACGGTCCACCACCCCATGGTGGAATTGCGCTAGGGCTAGACAGATTATGCGCACTCTTAGCCGGCGCTGAATCAATTCGTGAAGTAATCGCATTCCCAAAGACTGCGAGTGGTGGCGACCCGTTAACTGGTGCACCAACGCCAATCACGCCTGCGCAACGCAAAGAGAGCGGTATCGATGCCAAGCCAGAAGAGAAGTAAAAAGAGTTCTCTTAAGTTTTTACTTTTAGCTCTACTCGTTGGCTCATCGGTTGTAGCCTGTGGTACGCCATCGCAACGTTATGCTTCGTATAAACCTGACGGAGTTTTTCTCGCACTACCTAAAACGTGGCATGAAATATCTACTGAGAAGCTCGCGCAACAAGAAGCACAATCAACGGCAGTAGGTGCGGCAGAGCGCGCCGCTGCAGTGAAGTGGCAGGTTGCATATTCGCCAAGTTCGCAGATTACGGCTGCAGATGTTTTTTCAATTAAGAACTCAGAGCAACCTATAGTTTTTCTCAGGATTCGTTCGCTATCGAATGTGGAACGAAATCTCGTTTCATTCAATAGTTTGCGAGATGTCATCGTTCCACTGTCGAGTTGGATTGATGGTTCATCCACCATTCCACGATTTACTCTTCTTGCCGATGATGAAGTAACAGAGAAAGGTGGAAGTGGAGTCCATTCCCGGTTCGTTTTTGGACCCGCTGAAGCCACCGCCCAAACTTTGGACCAGACAGTTGTGTTGTCGAATGACCGCAGAACGTTGTATGTCCTGGTGATGCGATGTACGGAAACTTGTTTTGAGCAGAATCACGAAGTGCTGGATAAGATAGCCGCTTCATTCACCGTGCACGGTAAATGATGTGCCCAGTGAAACAGTTGTAGGGGAGTCGAGATGGCGATAGACGCAGCGCAGAGTCGCACTCGCGATTCTGATCGCAAAACTCGAGTTCACCTCACACTCTTTGATCGTTTGAAATTTATCGTTCTCTTCACCATCACCTTGCTTGTCTGGTTGGGCAGAGATGGCTAACAATCCAATCCTTGGTTTTACCGACGCATTTAAAGAGACATCAAAAGCGCGATGGTGGATCTATCCACTCTTCGGTATCGAATTTATTCGACAAATTCATTTCTTACTCGCGGAGTTACTTGCTCCGTATCACGGAATTTGGCAGAAGTATTTTTCTTTTATCGATCGGACAATTCATCGCCTCAGTGATTGGACTCGTTATCGTTTGTCGAGAGCAATCAAAGCGCTACTCGCCGTTGCGCTTCTTGCGGTTGTTCTCGGCGCTGTTTACAAAGAAACACCAGTCCGCGCACTTTTCTTAGCGCCAAAAGCCCTATGGTCAACGTTGCCACTTTTAGGACAACTCCTTTTTGCAGTCTTCTTCGTCATTATTCAATTCGTAGCAATCTTCTGGTTTTTAAGTCGCGGTGGAATAGATACTTATTTCCCAGACGATATCCGCACTCGTTTCTCTGATGTGTGGGGACAAGATCACGTTCTCAATCGCATTCGAGAAAACTTAGTATTTTTAGAGAACCCAGAAAGCATTGAATCTCACGGTGGATATGTCCCAGGTGGAATTCTGCTGTGGGGCCCACCCGGCACTGGTAAAACATTGATGGCTGAATCAATGGCTGGTGAAACGGGAAAGCCATTCGTCTTCGTTGATCCTGGCGCGTTTAACAATATGTTCTTCGGTGTCGGCGTTCTCAAAGTAAAAGGTCTCTTTAGGAAACTTCGAAAACTAGCGCTCCGTTACGGTGGCGTGGTTGTTTTCTTCGATGAGGCAGATTCACTCGGTAATCGTGGAATTGTTACGCAAGGTCAACCAGGACGTTATTCCACTGAAGTATTTAATTCACCATGCCATGGCGGTAATTACCTTTCACCGTCGGCAGCATCAATTGTTGTACGAGAGAAGTTTCTTACTTACGAGAAGAGTGAGAACTCGCCATTTGTTATGGGTAGCGCAGCCGGCGGTAATGGCGGCGGAATGGG
>RFMS01000011.1 GCA_009927575.1 Actinomycetota bacterium | reverse complement strand
AATATCGAAAGCCGGCATGATGGGAATTGCTTTTTGTAATACCGGTGGACCAATAGTTGCGCCATTCGGTGGAATTAGACGAGTTCTCGGAACAAATCCCTTTGCGTGGTCAGTACCTGGCGCTGGCGATTTCAATTATGTTTTAGATTTTTCAACCGCAGTTGTAGCTGCTGGAAAATAATTCTCGCGGGCATGAGTGGTGAAGCTATAGAGCCAGGAGCGTTACTTGATAAAATGGAAAACCATCGACGAGCGCTTCTGATTTATCTGATGGTGGTTCACTCTTGGCTTTCGGAGGCCACAAGGGTTCCGGACTTTCTGTTTTGATTGATGTAGCAGCTGGAATTCTTTCCGGAAATATGCCTGCTGCTATTTCAGAGAGTGGATTCGGAAACGGAACTGTATTTATGGCGATGGATATTTCACGCTTTGCCGCGCCAGATCTATTTAAGTCAGTTGCATCTCAATTCCAAGGCATTATGCACAATGCCGGCGAAGCCAATGCTGTTTTACTTCCTGGTGAATTTGAGTACTCAATTAAATGCACCAGGGAAGTAGATGGGATTTCAATTAGTTCTGGTGTCAGAGACAATATTGATGAAACCGCAAAACAATACGGGGTTTCATTGACAGGTTTACTTTAAAAAATACGAAACTCAGCCGAACACTCTTAAATCTACAAAGTAATTTGAAGAATATTAGATGTGGGTTGTGAGGAGCTCGAACTACATATACTTCATAGGCAACACTTGGATTCAATTGATCTTGATCGACACCTTTATTAGAGAAGAGGTTTGATTTTTACTTGGCTTGAACTCATAACGGTAATAAGGAATTAGTTCTTATAAACCCAAACATTATTGCCTTTGAAAAGTGTGCATTCAACATCTTTGCCTGTTGCGCCAGGGATAACCATTCCTAAAGTCACACATTTCATACCTGGATAAATTCCGTTGGTAGGAAGTGGATCTGAGGTTGCTGCCCAACGCAATTTATCTGAAGTGCTTTTGCATAGAAGTACATCTCCTTTCTCAGTGGGGAGGTATTGCCCTTCGATGTCACATATTCCACCGGGACCAAAGACCTCATCTGGGTTTTGTGTTGGCGCAGGCTTTGGGGCTTGTGGTTGGGTTGAAGTCTGCGCGGGTGAATTGTTGTCACTTGATTGTTGCCCCTGGTTAGAACTTGTAACAGGGGAAACCGACCAAAATAAGAAATCTGAAACCTTCATGCAAGTAACTTTTACATTATTTGCTGTGGCTACCTCATTCTCTTTTGCACATGGGGCGCCTGCGCGAATTTGAGTCGGAGGAATTGTAAATTCTGGCACAGCATAGTTTTGTGGAATTTGCTACGCAGCACTTCATCAGTTTGAATTTTCTGCTTTTGCGCCCATGCAATCTGGTCGACAATGAATTTTCCAAAGCCCGTGTAGGCGTTCTCAGGACTGACCCCAAAAGTTTTTTTGAATACATCTTTCCAGCTTGGGCAAGGGACAATATCGGCGCTATCAGTTTTACATTCTGGCTTCCAAGCCGCATTTAATCCGCCAAGAAATTTGTAGAGTTTATCGAAACCATACGTTCCAACGAGATATTGAATACCCATAGCCCCTGTTGCGTAAT